>NZ_JBFANM010000009.1:0-229688 GCF_040674815.1 Nonomuraea sp. NPDC049709 | reverse complement strand
ATTTACCAACAAGCACCGGCATTCCCACATCGGCTACGTTGTGACTGGAGTACAGAGTTTTTCACTTCCCTTTTGCTGGAGCACTGGCCTCGGAGTCCGGCGTACCGGCGCCGGACTCCGGGGCACCGACCCAGGGGTCCGGTGCGGTGCTGGGGTGGATGCGGCGGATGGGCCGGGTGGCGTGCGAGGGGGCCTGGTACGGCAAGGCCGACCCCTACGGTGAGCAGGTCCTGGCCGTCCTGGCCTTCCGTTACGAGAACGGCAAGGAGCCCCACATCCTCGTCACCGGCATCGACCAGCCCCAGGGCGGCCTCGCCGTCGACGGCCTGGTGGAGGAGCTGAAGTTCCTCGACGACCTGGGCCTGCGGGAGGCGGAGCCGGGGGTGGTCGCGGGCCGGATCCTGGACGCGTTCGAGCTGGGCGAGACGGTCATGGGAGCGGCCGTGGCGGAGACGCTGCCCGCGATCCGCCCGCTGGCCGTCGCCCGTGCCAGGTCCGTCCCCGGCCTGGTACGCGGCGCCCCCGACGAGACGCTGACCGAGTTCGAGGACGTGCCGGACCTGCCGGGGGCGCGGGAGGCGTTCGGGAAGCTGGCCGAGTTCGTCGGGAACCGGCCGCTGTGGTGGAGCCCGGGGAGGGTGCGGCAGTTCCTGACGTCGTGGCTGCCCCGCGAGGCGATCCTGTCGGAGGAGGCGATCGCGGCGATGCCCGAGGTGGTCCGGGCCTGGAGCCGCTACCGGGGCGACCAGCCGGCGGTGCTGCGTCAGATCGACGAGGACGCGCCCCGCCTGCCCGCGCTCATGGCCGACGACTCGCTGGCCGGGCTCGGCAAGCGGCTGGCCCGGAACCTTCCGGCCGACAACGCCTAGCTCGCCCCGGCGAGCTGCGCCGACACGCTGGACAGCAGCATGTCGAGCGCCGTCGGGTACGCGCTGTCGTTCATCCGGGCGACCAGCAGCGGCGCCGTGGCCGCGATGTTGGGGTGCGTGCTGGCCGGCAGCCGCGCGTACGTGTCGCGCCACACCTCCTCGTCGGCCTCCCGGGCCGCCTTCGGCAGGGCCAGCGTGGCCGCGTCGAGAATGGCGAAGGCCAGGCTCTGGTCGATGAAGGCGTGATAGATCCGTACGGCGTCGGCGTCGGCGAACCCCGCCCCGCGCACGATCCCGAGGATCGTCTCGTCGCCGGCCACCTCGTTCGGCCGCCCCGTGACCCGGCTGGCGGTGAGCACGGCGGCCTGCGGGTGGGCCAGGTACGCGTGGTGGATGCGCAGGCCGAGATCCCGCAGGTCGCCCCGCCAGTCCCCGCTGGGCCGCCAGTCCGCCATCGCGTGCCGGAACAGCTCGTCCGCGATCGCCAGGATGAGGTCGTCCATGCCCCGGAAGTACCGGTAGATCGTGCTCGCGTCGGCGCCGAGCGCGAGGCCGAGGCGGCGGGCGGTCAGCCCGGCGGCCCCGTGCTCGCGCAACATCCGCAGCGCGGTCTCCACGATGAGCCGGTGCGTCAGCACCTGCCCCTGCTTGGTGGGACGCCGCCGCCGGCGTGCCGCCTCCGCCACCACCCGCTTGGCCATGCAGCCCGCCCCTTATGCCAACGCCATTGACGTTGATGAGCGTACGGGCGTTTGATGAACGACAACAACCCCCCAAAAGCTGTCAAAAGGGGATTTATCGTCATGCGTATCCTTCTTGTGGGAGCCGGCGGCGTGGGAACCGCCATCACCCGGATCGCCGCCCGCCGCCCGTTCTTCGAGCACATGGTGGTCGCCGACTACGACCTTCCCCGCGCCAAGGCGGCCGTCGCCGCGCTGGGCGAGTCCGCCGGCCGGTTCACCCCGGTCAAGATCGACGCCGCCGACGCCGGGGCCGTCGCCGAACTGCTGGCCGAGCACCGCTGCGACGTCCTGCTCAACGCCACCGACCCGCGTTTCGTGCTGCCGCTGTTCGACGCGGCGCTGACGGCCGGGGCCGACTACCTCGACATGGCCATGTCCATGTCGAAGCCGCACCCCCACCGCCCGTACGAGGAGGTGGGCGTCAAGCTGGGCGACGAGCAGTTCGCCCGCGCGCCCGAGTGGGCCGCGAAGGGCAGGCTGGCGCTGGTCGGCATGGGCGTGGAGCCCGGCCTGGCCGACGTCTTCGCCCGCTACGCCGCCGACGAGCTGTTCGACGAGATCGAGGAGATCGGCATCAGGGACGGCGCGAACCTCACCGTCGACGGCTACGACTTCGCCCCCTCCTTCTCCATCTGGACCACCATCGAGGAGTGCCTCAACCCGCCGCTCATCTACGAGAAGGACCGCGGCTGGTACACCACGGAGCCGTTCAGCGAGCCCGAGATCTTCGACTTCCCCGACGGGATCGGCCCCGTGGAGTGCGTGAACGTCGAGCACGAGGAGGTCGTGCTCGTGCCCCGGTGGATCCCGGCTCAGCGGGTGACGTTCAAGTACGGCCTCGGCGAGGAGTTCATCGGCACCCTGAAGACCCTGCACGCGCTGGGCGTGGACCGCACCGAGCCGGTCGCCGTCAGGACCGACCAGGGCACCGCCCGGGTGTCCCCGCGTGACGTGGTCGCCGCCGTGCTGCCCGACCCGGCCGAGCTCGGCGACCGCATGCACGGCAAGACCTGCGCCGGCACCTGGGTGAAGGGCGTCAAGGACGGGCAGGCGCGCGAGGTGTACCTCTACCACGTGGTGGACAACCAGTGGTCGATGCGCGAGTACGGCTCCCAGGCCGTGGTCTGGCAGACCGCGGTCAACCCGGTGATCGCCCTGGAGCTGCTGGCGAGCGGGGCCTGGACGGGCGCGGGCGTGCTGGGGCCGGAGGCGTTCGAGCCGCGGCCGTTCCTGGACCTGCTGGTCGAGTACGGCTCACCGTGGGGCATGCGCGAGCAGTGAGGGGGGGCCGGGGACCACCGGTGAAACCGGGCACTGGATCATTGAGGTGCCGAGAACCGTACATCGGAGGAATCCCTTTGAGCATCGCCGACGATCCCGACCGCGCACCGGCCCGCTCCCATCTGTACGCCATGGGCATGTCGGAGGAGGAGATGCGCCGCCCTGTGGTCGGCATCGCCTCCACCTGGACCGGCACCATGCCGTGCAACCTGACCCACCGCGAACTGGCCGCCCACGTGGCCGAGGGGGTGCGGGCGGCGGGTGGCCTGCCGATGGAGTTCAACACCATCGCGGTCTCCGACAACCTCACCATGCACACGCCCGGCATGCGCACGTCACTGATCAGCCGTGAGGTCATCGCCGACTCGATCGAGCTCATGGGCCGCGCGCACGGGTTCGACGCGCTGGTGGCGATCGTCGGCTGCGACAAGACCGTGCCCGCCGCGATCATGGCGCTGGCCCGGCTGGACGTGCCGTCGGTGGTCCTCTACAGCGGCAGCATGATGCCCGGCCGCTGGCGCGGGCGCGACGTCACCATCCAGGACATGTGGGAGGCGCTCGGGGAGCGCGAGGTCGGCCGGATGGACCAGGCCGACCTGGACGACCTGGCCAGGCACGCCTGCCCGGGCGCCGGCACCTGCGCCGCCCAGTACACCGCCAACACCATGGGCGCGGTCGCCGACTTCCTCGGCCTGGCGCCGTTCGGCGTGGGCGACATCCCGGCGGTGGCGGAGGAGAAGAACGCCGCAGCCCGGCGCGTGGGCGAGCTCGCCATGGAGGCGCTGGCCCGCGACGCCCGCCCCTCGCGCGTGCTCACCGAGGACGCCCTGCACAACGCGATCGTGTCGGTGGCGGCCATGGGCGGCTCCACGAACGCCGTCCTGCACCTGCTGGCGATCGCCCGCGAGGCGGGGCTGCCCCTGGAGATCGACCGGATCGGCGAGGTCTGCCGCGAGGTCCCGATCATCACCGGGCTCAAGCCCAGCGGCGGCGACCACACGGCGCTCGACCTGTGGCGGGCCGGCGGCACCTCGCTGGTGGTGCGCCGCCTGCTGGAGGCGGGGCTGCTGCGCGAGAACGTCACGCTGGTGGACGGCCGCACGCTCGCCGGCGTGGCGGCGGACGCACGGGAGACGCCCGGCCAGCGGGTGGTGGCGAGCGCGGAGGAGCCGTTCAAGCGGCGCGGCGCGCTGGCCATCCTGCGCGGCTCGCTCGCGCCCGACGGTTGCGTGCTCAAGCTGGGCGGCAAGGACGACTTCCGCCACGAGGGGCCGGCCAGGGTGTTCGACTCGGAGAACGACTGCTACGTCGCCATCCAGGAGGGCCGGATCGTGGCCGGTGACGTCATCGTGGTCCGGTACGAGGGCCCGGCGGGCGGCCCCGGCATGCGCGAGATGCTCTCGATCACCGGCCCCCTCGTCGGCCGCGGGCTCGGCTCCTCGGTGGCACTGGTCACCGACGGCCGCTTCAGCGGGGTCTCGCACGGGCTGGTGATCGGGCACGTGGCGCCGGAGGCGTACCACGGCGGGCCGATCGCGCTGGTGCACGACGGCGACACGGTGGTGATCGACAGCGCGGCCGGAACCCTCGACCTGCTGGTGCCGGAGGCGGAGCTGGCCCGCCGGCGGGCCGCGTGGCGCCGCCCGGACCGGGCGGTGGAGCGGGGGGTGCTGACCAAGTACGTGGCCACGGTCGGCTCCGCCGCGGACGGTGCGGTCACGGCCTGAGGTCCTGGATCGGACAGGTCGCGGGGACGGCTATGCTGCGCAGTGACGTTTGCCGTGCCCCTCACCTGAAGGAGACCTGCGCGATGTACAAGGAGTTCGCTGTCGAGGCCGTGATGTGGGTCGTCCCGGTCGTGGTGCTGATCGGGGTAGCGCTCCTCGTCACCGCGTGAGCGTCAGGGGCCGAGCCACGGCACGGCCCCTGCCCGCATCTCACCGGTAATGCCTGCATGGCGAACGGCCGGTAGCGGCCCTCTGGCAGGACCTCCCAGGTCCCGTGTCGCGCGTCTCCCGCCACCGGCCGTTCGAGGAGATCCAATCCCGTCCCCTGTTGCGGCGCCGTTTCCGTTCAGGAAGCCCACGCCAGCAGCGGCCCCCCTTGCCTGAGCCGTCTCAACGCCTGCTTCTCCAGTTGCCGGATCCGCTCCCTGGTGAGACCCAGCTGCTCCGCGATCTCGGTGTAGCTCTGCGCCCGGTGACCGGCCAGGCCGTACCGGAGCCTGATCACGAACGCCTCCCGCGGCGGCAGCGTCGTGACCACCTGGTTCAGCTCGGCGCTGAGGGCGCGGAGCTCCGTGAGCTCCTGCACCTGCAGCCCGTCCTCGTCGGCGATCAGGTCGCCCATCCGGCCCTCGCCGTGCTCCCCCACCGGGATGTCCAGGCTGACCATCTCCTGGCCGAGCCGGCGTAACGCCGCGACCTGCCGGGGCGACCGCTCGGCCGCCTCGCCCAGCTCGGCGTCCGTCGGCTCGCGGCCCAGCTCGGCGGCGAGCTGCCGCTCGACCCTGATGAGCCGGGACAGCTCCTCCGCGACGTGGATCGGCAACCGCACGGTACGGCTCTTGTCGTGGATGCCGCGCTCGATGGCCTGCCGGATCCACCACATCCCGTACGTGGAGAACTTGTATCCCCGCGTGTAGTCGAACTTCTCGACCGCTCTGATCAGTCCGAGATTCCCCTCCTGGATGATGTCGAGCAGCGGCAGCCCCCGGTAGGAGTAGCGCCTGGCGGCGGCCACCACCAGCCGGAGGTTGGACCTGATCAGCAGGTCCTTGGCGCGCCGCCCGTCGAGTGCGACGCGTTCGAGTTCTGGCGTGCCCTCACCACGCTCGATCAGATGGCCCGCGTACAGGCCTGCCTCGATCCGCCGGGCGAGATCCACTTCGTCCGCGGCGGAGAGCAAGGGGGTCTTTCCGATCTGTTCGAGGTACGTACCGAGCAGATCGGGCTCATCGGCCGACATGCACGGGGACTACCCGGTAAACGGCGGCGAATTCCCGGGTTCGTTGAGTTCTGCGATGGCCAGCTCGGCCGTGGTGCGGATATCGAAGAACTTGTCCAGCGCCGTGATCGCGAACAGGTGCTTGCACCGGCCGTTGAGCCCGGACAGCAGCAGCCGCCCGCCGGAGGCGGTGACCGCCTTGTGCAGGTAGACCAGCACCGACAGGCCGGAGGAGTCGCAGACGCTGACCGCCTGCATGTCGATGACGAGCATCGGGGGCTGGGTGAGGTCGAGCGCCTTGGTGACGCGGTCGCGGACCTCCGCGGCGGAGCCGAAGTCGAAGTCCCCCGTCAGCCGCGCGATGACGCAGGGTCCCTGGAGCCCGAGGCTTATCGACAAGGCCTGCTCCGAAGTCACCCAGCTCCACCTACCCGCGTTGCTCACCCGATCCAACTACTTTACGAGAAGTAGCGCTTCGGGTTGAACACCAGCATCTGCTCAATCTGGTCATCGGTCACACCCGAGTCCAGCAGTGCGGCCAAGACATCGTCGTGAATGTGATCGTAGCGCCAGTTCGGCGCCAGCGTGCTTCGGGTCTCGTCCCAGGCACCGCCGAAATAGTCCATGAAGCAGGCCGTGTCGTGGCTCAGCACCATACGATCGGCATATCCCCGCTGGCAGAGCGCCGCGATCGTGGCCACGCGCTGCGCGGTCGGGTTGTAGACGTCCAGACCGAAACGGTCCATCCCGAGGATCGCGCCGGTGTCGGCCAGGCGCATGAGGTAGTCGAGGTCGTTGCTGTCGCCCGCGTGCCCGACGACCACCTTCGTGAGGTCGACCCCCTCCTTGGCGAACAGGTCAAGCGCGACGATCCCGCTGTTCTCCAGGGCGTTCGTGTGGACGGTGATCGGCGCCCCCGTCCGTACGTGCGCCCGCGCGACCGACCGGCAGATGCGCTCGACGCCGGGCGTGAGCGCCTTCGTCTCGACCGCGCACTTGAGGAAGGCCGCCTTCACCCCGGTGTCGGCGATGCCCTCGGTCAGGTCGCGGACGAAGTCGTCGATCATCGGGTCCGGGCCGTCGATGATCAGCCCGGGGCCGCGGAAGTTGTAGGTGTGGGGCATCTCCAGGTAGGCGTAGATGCCGGTGGCGACGATGATGTTGAGGCCGGGCACCTGCTCGGCGACCCGCTGGACGCGCGGGATGTGCCGGCCCAGCCCCCACACCGTCGGGTCGACGATCGTCCGCACGCCCTTCGCGGCGACCGCGTTGAGCTTGGTGACCGCGTCCGCCACCCGGTGTTCCTCGTCCCACCAGGCACCCTTGCCGTAGTTCTCCAGGTGCTCGGTGGCCACCACGAAGACGTGCTCGTGCATCAGCGTCTGCCCGAGCTCGCCGACGTCCACGGGGCCGCGAAGGGTCTCGACGGTGGGCATCCGCGCCTCCATACCGGTCGGTCTGTCGGGCCAACCTAGGCGCCCGCACGAACCCCCGTCAACCGGCGCGCCGTGGGAGGAGCCGGGGGAACAGCGGCGCGGGCCGCGACAACCGCTCCCCGCCCACCGCCGCCGCCACGCGCGCCGCCGCCGTCGGCAGGAAGGGCTCCAGCTGTACGGCCAGCGCCCGGCAGGCGTGCACCAGCCTGCCCAGCGACGCCTCCTGCTCCCGTGGCGGCTGCTGCCACGGCCGGGTCCGCTCGATGTGCTTGTTGGCCGCCTCGACGATCTCCCACACGGCCAGCGCCGCCCGCCGGAAGTCGAACGCCGCCAGCGCCTCGTCCACCCGAACCTCCACCAGCGGCTCACCGGCGGGCGGCACGTGGCCGTCCAGGAAGCGGCAGACCATGGTGGCGACCCGGTTGACCAGGTTCCCCAGGCCGTTGGCGAGGTCCTCGTCGTACCTGGCGACCAGCCGCGCCTCGGTGAAGTCGGCGTCGCCCACGCGCGGCACCTCGCGCAGCAGCCACCACCGTACGGCGTCGACCCCGTACGCGGCCACGAGCGCCGCCGGGTCGGCGCTGTTCCCCGACGACTTGCTGATCTTGCGCCCATCAGCGGTGAGGTAGTCGTGCACGAAGATCGACGTGGGCAGCGGCCGCCCGGCGGACAGCAGCATCGCCGGCCAGTACACCGCGTGGAACCGGATCACCCCCTTGCCCATGAGGTGCACCTTGGCCGGCTCGCGGACCCACCAGCGCTCGTAGCCGCCGTCGTCGAGCGCGGTGATGTAGTTCGCCAGCGCGTCCCACCACACGTAGACCACCTGGCCGGGGTCGCCGGACACCGGGATCCCCCACCCCCTGGCCCTCGTGGCCGACCGGGAGACGCTGATGTCGTCCAGCCCCGCCTCGACGAAGGCCAGCACCTCGTTGCGCCGCGCCGCGGGCTCGATCCCCAGCCGCCCGCTCCCGATGAGGTCGAGCAGCTCCTCCTGGTAGCGGGAGAGCCGGAAGAACCAGTTCTCCTCCGACACCCGCTGCAGCGGCGCCTCGTGCCCGTCCGGGCAGGGGCCCTGCGGGTAGAACTGCTCGCAGCCCACGCAGTAGAGCCCCTCGTAGTGGCGCTGGTAGAGGTCGTGCGCGGTCTCCCGCCAGATCCGCTCGACCCCGGTGCGGTGGCCGGGATGGGCGCTGGTCCTGACGAAGGAGTCGAAGGACAGGTCCAGCGTCCCCCGCAGCGCCTCGAACTCGGCCGCGTTCCGGTCCACCAGCTCCCGCACCGGCACGCCCTCGGCCTCGGCGGCCAGCACGTTCTTCAGCGAGTTGTCGTCGGTGCCGGTCTGGAACCGTACGGGCTCGCCGCGCCGCCGGTGGTGCCTGGCCAGCACGTCAGCCTGGACGAGCTCCAGCGCGAACCCGAGGTGGGGCCGGGCGTTGACGTAGGGGATGGTCGTCGTGATGTACATCGGATGCCTCCCGAGGGGCCCCGGACACGACGAGAGGCCCCGGCTAGCAGGGCCTCAACGTGGACGTGCCGAGTGAAACCCCCTAGGGGGCCATCATCGCCAGGCACGTCGTCATGCGCCCATCGTACGCCTCCGGACCAGATAGATCACCACTCCGGCCGCGAACACCGCCAGCCCCGCCACCACCGACGCCACCGGCAGGGTGGCCGCCAGCAGCAGGCACAGCGCCAGCCCGACCACCGGGACGGCACGGTGCGGCGCGCCCTCGTCGCGGCGCAGCGTGAACGCGCTGGCGTTGGCGATGGCGTAGTAGACCAGCACGCCGAACGAGGAGAACCCGATCGCCTCCCGCAGGTCGGCCACGAGCAGCAGGACGATCACGGCGCCGCCGACCGCCAGCTCGGCCCGCCTGGGCACCTGTCGCACCGGGTCCACGACGGCCAGCATGCCGGGCAGGTCCCGCTCGCGCGACATGGCCAGCACCGTGCGGGAGACGCCGAGCAGCAGCGCCAGCAGCGCGCCCAGCGCCGCCACCGCGGCCCCGGCGCCCACCACGGGCGCCAGCCAGCCGAACCCGGCCTCGCCGACCACGTCGGCCAGCGGCGCCTTGGCCGTGGCCAGCAGCTCGGGCTTGAGCGCGCGCAGCGCGGCCAGGGCGACCAGCGTGTAGACGACGAGCGTGATGCCGAGCGCGATGCTGACGGCCCGGGGAATGGTGCGGGCCGGGTCGCGCACCTCCTCACCGAGGGTGGCGATCCTGGCATATCCGGCGAAGGCGAAGAACAGCAGCCCGGCTCCCTGCAACACCCCCCACATGTCGTACGACTGCGCGGGGGCCGCCCCGTACGTGACGAACGACACCCTGTCGTCGCCGAACAGCCCGGCCACGATCACCACGGCCAGCACGGCCAGCACGAAGGCCACGATCACCCGGGCCAGGCCCGCCGAGCGCTGAACGCCGAACAGGTTGAGCAGCGTCAGCGCGGCCACCGCGGCGATGGCCAGCGGCCGCTCCAGCCCCGGCAGGACGTAGGCGCCGAACGTGAGGGCCATGGCCGCGCAGGAGGCGGTCTTGCCGACCGTGAAGCCCCAGCCCGCCAGGTAACCCCACAGCGGGCCGAGCCGCCGCCGGCCGTAGACGTATGTGCCGCCCGACTCGGGATAGAGAGCGGCCAGGCGGGCCGAGGAGGTGGCGTTGCAGTAGGCCACGACGGCGGCGAGCGCGAGCGACAGCAGCAGCCAGTGGCCCGCGGCCGCGGCGGCGGGGGCGAAGGCGGCGAACACCCCCGCGCCGATCATCGCGCTCAGCCCCACGACCACCGCGTCGGTGGTCCCCAGCCGCCGCGCCAGCTCCTCCGGCAACGCTTCCGCCCCCTCTCGCACACTCAGGAGGCACCCACTCTGCCGCATGCCGCCGACAGTCCGCACCAACGGCCAGGTGAACGCTCGGGTGGAGCTACTCGGCGCGCTTCTCCGGGGCGGGGACCACCAGGACCGGCCGGTGCGCGTGGTGCAGCACCCGGTCCGACGTGCTGCCGAGCAGCAGCGAGCGCACCCCGCCCAGCCCTCTGGTGCCGGTCACGATGAGCTCGGCCTCCAGCTCGTCGGCCACGTCCACGATCGTCGACCAGACGGCCACGGAGTCCACGTCGCAGCGGGGCGTCGCGTCCAGACCCTCCTGCCGGGCCAGCTCCGCGCCGTGCTGGGCCAGCTCCCGCATCGCCTGCCCGATCGCCTCGTCCTCGACTCCCGACTGGTCGATGGGCACCATGAGCCCGGCCGAGGCCCTGGTCGAGGTCATCGCCACCCGCTCCCACACCGTCAGCACGACCGCGGGCCTGCCGCGGAACATCCGGCCCGCGAAGGCGATCGCCGCCTTGGCGTCGTCGGAACCGTCGTACGCGATCAGAATCGTCATCTCAGCCACTCCCAAGAGGTAGGGGTAGGGGACCTACCTCTTTCCTGAGCAGCGGGTTTCACGCCTGGCGACGCGTCAGGCCAGGGCCGGCGCCACGCCGCGCCGGGCCGACGGCCTGAGCATCGACAGCCCGGCCAGCGCCAGCACGCCCAGCTCGGTGACGACCACGGCCCGCTGGGTCAGGCCCGCTGGGATGTCGTCGTTGGTCAGCGGGATGCCGAACATGCGCACCACGTACGGGATCACGACCAGCAGCAGCGCGCCCAGGGCCAGCCCGCTGAGGATCCGAACCGCCTTCGCGTACCGGATCCGGGCCCTGGCCAGCAGCAGCCCCGCCACCGGCATCACCAGGAAGGCGGCGAAGGCGGCGTAGCGGTGGATGCCGCCCGACATCGACAGCGGCACCCCGGGACGGTCGGTGGGGAAGGCCCCGATCAGGAACATGCTCACCCCCCACGCCAGCAGCAGCGCGACGATCCAGCGGCTCATGCCGGCCCGGCGCAGCGCCTCGGCGATCAGCGCGGAGCCCACGGCGAACAACGTCAGCGAGGCGGGCAGCAGCCAGCCGGCCGACTGCCAGACGTACTCGCTGATCACACTGTGCAACGGGTCCAGGTCCGATCCGGCGTGCAAAGTGAGCATGGCACCGGTGCCGGCGCCGATGGCCGCGAACCCACTGACGAGCAATTCCTTCATGCCTCAAAGCTCGTGGAACGCGAGCTTTGCGAACATCGGAGATCGGCCCGAACCGGCCCTGAAGGAACCCCTAATACCTTGGTCTGGGACTTCCCTGAGATAGGTGGCCTACCTGCGCATCCGTGACCCTGGGTAGGGCCTGCCCCCTCAGGGTGGGGGTGGTGGGCCGCCCCCGATTTGACTTAGAGCGCACTCGAAGGGTGAACCTGGACGCATGACGATCCAGGAGGCCGCGCAGCGGTCGGGCCTGAGCGCTCACACGCTGCGCTACTACGAGCGTATCGGGCTCATCCACTCCGTCGGCCGCAACAGCAGCGGGCACCGCGACTACGCCGAGAGCGACCTCCAGTGGCTGGACTTCCTCACCAAGCTGCGCACGACCGGCATGCCGATCGCCGACATGTGCCGCTACGCCGAGCTTCGGCGCAAGGGCGAGGAGACCGCGGACGAGCGCCGGGAGATGCTGGAGCTGCACCGGGAGCGCGTCCGGTCCAGGATCGCCGAGCTCACCCAGGACCTGAAGGTGCTGGACACGAAGATCGACTCGTACAGGGGGCTTTCATGAACAGGCGCACGCTGGGCAAGGACGGGCTCCAGGTCTCGGCTCTCGGTCTCGGCTGCATGGGCATGTCCGAGTTCTACGGCCAGGGCGACGAGAAGGAATCTATAGCCGTCATTCACCGCGCCCTCGACCTTGGCATGAATTTTCTGGACACCGCCGACATGTACGGCAAGGGGGCCAACGAGGAGCTGGTCGGCCGGGCCATCAAGGACCGCCGCGGCGAGGTGGTGCTGGCCACCAAGTTCGGCATCAAGCGCGAGGACGGCACCCGTACGGTCGAGAACAGCCCCGAGTACATCAGGGCCGCCTGCGACGCCTCCCTCCGCCGCCTCGGCGTGGACCACATCGACCTCTACTACATGCACCGCCGCAACCCCGACGTGCCCGTCGAGGAGTCGGTCGGGGCCATGGCGGAGCTGGTCCGCGCGGGCAAGGTGGGCCACCTCGGCCTGTCGGAGGTGAGCGCGGACACCCTGCGCAGGGCCTCCTCCGTGCATCCGATCGCGGCCCTGCAGAGCGAGTACTCGCTGTTCACCAGGGGCCTGGAGGCGGAGATCCGGCCGGCGGCCAGGGAGCTGGGGATCGGGCTGGTCGCGTACTCGCCGATCAGCCGCGGCCTGCTGTCGGCCACGATGCCGAGCGCGGAGGAGCTGCCCGCCGACGACTTCCGACGCCACCTGCCGCGCAACACGGGCGAGAACGCCGAGCACAACAGGGCGCTGGCGGCCGAGGTGAAGAAGGTCGCCGACGACGCCGGCCTCACGGCGGCCCAGATCTCCCTGGCCTGGCTGCTGGCCCAGGGCGAGGACATCGTGCCGATCCCGGGCACGAAGCGGCTGAGGTATCTGGAGGAGAACGCCGCCGCGGCCGACGTCACGCTGACGCCGGAGCAGCTCGACGCGCTGGTGACCGCCGTGCCCGCGGACGCCGTGCGCGGGCCCCGCTACCCCAGCATGGGAGAGGTCGAGCTCTGACCGCTCACCGCTCGTGCCGGTGGGCGTCGAAGTAGACGCGGATCGAGGTCGCGCCGGCCCGGGTGTGGATGCGTACGAGATCGCTGAGGAGGTTGACGATCAGCAGGCCGCGCGAGCCCGCGTCGCGCGGATCGACCGGCCTGCGGCCCACCAGCGGGTCGGTGATGTGGCCGGAGTCGCTGACCTCGCACACCAGCCGGCCGCCCTCGGCCCACACCCGGAACAGGCCCGACCCGCCGCCGTGATCGAGGCTGTTGGCGCCGAGCTCGGCCACCGCCAGCCGGATGTCGTCGAGGCGGTCACCGTCGAACCCCATCACGGCGGCCTCCTGGGCCGCCAGGATCCGCACCGCCGACAGGTTGGTGTGGTCGAAGCGCAGCACAACGCTCTTCTCCGGCTCGTCGAGCGGCCGGTTGTGCCCGTCGACCACCAGCTCGGGCGCGTAGTCGGCGCTCGCCCACTCCCCCGAGACGTCGCGCAGCACGGGGTGGGTCCGCGCCGCCTCGCCGATGACCTCCGCGGTCAGGTTCACGGCGTCGTACGGGCACAGGATCGTCACCCTCCGGCCGGTGAACGACAGGTTGATCAGCGCCTCGTGCTGGGCGCAGGCGGGATATTCGGTCGCGGTGCGCCCGGGCCAGATCGGCTCGCCGATGATCCGCACGTGGTGGTCGGGATGCCGGTCGGCGAAGGCGCGCAGCACGCCGGGGATGATCCGCCCGGGGTTGCGGCCGGCCTCGGTCATGTCGAGCAGGAGAACGTCACCGGCCGCCCGGCCGAGCGCGGCGGCGATCAGCGCCAGATTCGCGCCGGGGACGGCGACCGCGACGGGCTCGCCCGCGGCCAGCCCCGCGCGGATGAAAGCCGTGGTGGCAGCCACGTATTCCCGGTCGCCCCGATAGAAGAGCGCCGGGTGAACGAACGGTTCTGCCAGCATCAGCCCTCACGCTACCTAAGGACGATGACTTCAAGGCAATCCACTGGGTACCTAATATGTTGTGAAGAGAGTCCAGGTCATCCGCCGCCCCCGCCCCGGACCCCGTCAGCTCCCGCTCGATCTCCGCACGCCTTCCGGCCGCCGCCTCCCGTTCTGAGCGCCACGAACCTATGCTCAGGACATGTCGGAATTGCAGATGCGGGTCTCCGAGGAGGACCGCGAGCGCACCGCGCAGCAGCTGCAGCGCGCGTTCGCCGAGGGCCGCCTCAACCAGCTGGAGCTCGAGGACCGGCTCGAGATCGCCCTGACCGCGAAGACCTACGGCGACCTGCTGGGCCTGATCGACGACCTGCCCGTTGATCAGTCCCAGGTCAACGACGTGGTCGAGCTGGAGTCCAAGAACGGCAACCTCAAACGCTCGGGCGACTGGGCCGTGCCCAGGAAGCTGCGGGTGAGCTCCAAGTACGGCAGCGTCGAGCTCGACCTGTCCGAGGCCGTCGTCTCCCATCCGGTCGTCGACATCGAGCTCGACCTCACCTACGGCTCCGCCAAGATCATCCTGCCCGAGGGCGCGGTGGCGAACGTGGACGCGTTCCAGAGCGACTGGGGCAGCACGACCACCTCGGACGTGCCGAGCAGGCCCCGGCCCGGCGCCGTCCACGTGGTGATCAGCGGGCGGGCGAAATACGGCGGGCTCACCGTGCGCTACCCGCGCAAGCGCTGGTTCACCCACTGATGGAACAGGGAGATGTGGTGCTCGCTGGGCACGAGCACCCCGCCCTCCCGGTAGGCCCGTGACGACATGCCCGGCTGGGTCCGCTCGCAGGCGTCGAAGTCCTGCTCGTTGACCCGGTGGAACAGCTCGACCGACAGCGACACGTCGGCCCCCGAGGCGACCACGTCGGGGTGGTAGAGCCAGTCGCACTCCACCACGGTCCGGTCCACGGCCATGGGGAACATCCGGTGCAGGATCACGTGGTCGGGCACCAGGTTGACGAACACCTGGGGCTTGACGGTGATCGCGTAGTAGCGGCGGTCCTGGTCCTGGGACACGTCGGGCAGCCTGCCGAACCCGGGGCTGCCGTCCACCGTGAACCCCTCGGCCCGCTCGGCGAACTCGGCGCCGTGGCCGACGTAGTACTGCGCCGCGTACCCGCCCGCGAACTCCGGCAGCACGGCGGTCAGCTCCGGGTGGATGGTCGCGCAGTGGTAGCACTCCATGAAGTTCTCGACGAGCAGCTTCCAGTTGGCCTTGACGTCGTAGACGATGCGGCGGCCGAGGGCCAGCTCGTCCACGTGGTAGTGCTCGATGGCGGCGGGGTCGCCGAGGCGCTCGGTGGCCGCGTACGTCACGCTCTCCTCGAACGTGGGCGGCTCCGCGGCCAGGCACACCCACGCGTAGCCGAGCCACTCGCGCAGGTGCACGGGGACCAGCCCGTGCTCCACGCGGTCGATGTCCGGCATCTTGGCAAGGTTGGGCGCGGCGGCCAGTCGGCCGTCGAGGTCGTAGGACCAGGCGTGGTACGCGCACCTGATCGTCCTCCTGACCTCGCCCGCCTCCTCCAGGCACAACCGGGCGCCACGGTGCCGGCAGACGTTGAGGAAGGCCCGCAGGCGGCCGTCGCGCCCGCGCACGACGATCACGCTCTCCCTGCCGATCTGGACCGTCCTGAACGCGCCCGGCTTCGGCAGGTCCCCGGCCCTGACCGCGCAGAACCAGAGGGTTTCGAAGATCTTGGCCTGTTCCTCGGCGAAGATCTCCGGGTCGGTGTAGGAGCGGCCGGGAAGGGTGGAGATCAAGCTCGACGTGGTGGTCAACCGACACCCCTTGTTGCGTATTACGCACCGAGTTGCTCTATATGCGACATCGTCAGGCGGCCTCAGGGGGCTGTCAAGAGGTAGTTGCTGTACCTGCGGAGCATGGCCGCGTACATCTTGCTCATGGGCCCGTCGGGCAGCAGCCCCGCGATCGGCCGCTGCATGTCGGTGAGCTCGGTCCCGGCCAGCCGGGCGGGCCGGCGGGCCACCTTCGACCGGGCGCGCTCGTAAGCCCGCAGGTCGCCGATCGACCGGCAGAGCAGCCAGGCGTCCTCCAGCGCCTGGTTGGCGCCCTGGGCCATGGTGGGCGGCATGGTGTGCGCGGAGTCACCGGCCAGCGTGGTCGGGCCCTTGCCCCAGACGGCCGGGATCGACTGCCGGTGGTGCGGGAAGAAGTCGACGTCCGTGAGCGTGTCCAGGATGCCGCGCACCGGCTCCGCCCAGCCGCCGAACCGCTCGCGCAGCCGGTCGACCACCTCCGGGTCGTCGGCCCAGAACGGCCGGCCGGGCGCCGACCTGACGTCGAACCACCACAACAGCCGCCCTCTGCCCGCCGGGATCAGCCCGCACAGGCCCTTCCCACCGGCGATCATCACGGCCCTGCGCTCCTCGGTCAGCGCGGTGGGCATGGTCGTGAACCCCTGCCAGGTGACGAACGGGCTCAGCCGGGCCCGGTCGTCGCCCCACAGGGCCGCGCGCACCACGGAGCGGCGGCCGTCGGCGCCCACGAGCACGTCGCCCCGCACCGTACGGCCGTCGGCCAGGCGCACCTCTGCCCGCTCGGGCACCACATGCTCGACCCGCGCCCCGTACGTCACCGGCACGCCGTCGGCGAGCAGCTCGACCAGTTCGTGCCGGGCCACGTGCACGACCGGGTGGCCGTAGCGGCGCTCGGCCACGGTCAGGTCCAGGGTGAGCAGCCGCCGCCCGTCGGCGGCCCACGACTCCAGGGTCTCCAGCCGGCGCCCGACGCCGGTGTAGTCGGCCTTGAGGTCCTCCAGGATGCCCGTGCTGCCCGGCCAGAGCGTGACGGAGCCACCGGCCGTACGCAGTTCGGGGGCCTCCTCGTACACCTCGGCCTCGTGGCCCGCGTTGAGCAGGCCGCGCGCCAGGGCGAGCCCCGCGACGCCCGCGCCGACGACGATTACTCTCATTACGACCCCTGATATTGAGACTCGGGATATCAGATACTAGGAGTATCACAATGTCTGCGCGCGGCCGCAAGCCCGACCCCACGGTGGACCACCGCATCAGGCAGGCCGCGGCCGGGCTGGTGCTGTCCCACGGCCTCGACTTCACCATGGACGACGTCGCCGCAGCCGCGGGCGTGGGGCGGGCGAGCGTGTTCCGCCGCTACGGCAGCAAGCGCGACATGCTGCTGGAAACCCTCGGCGGCATCATGAACACGCACGTCGCCATCCCCGACACCGGCTCGCTGGAGGGCGACCTGCGCGTGGTGGTCGCCGACACGCTGGCCCTCTGGCACGTCCCGGGGGTGTCCCGCATGGCCAAACAGGTGTACGGCGAGGCCGGCCGGGACCCCGCGGTCGCCGAGATCATCCGCACCAGCATGCGCACCCGGATGGAGCGATCGTGGGTCGTCTACGAGCGCGCGATCGAGCGCGGCGAATTGCCCCCCAATGCAGACCTTTGGCTACTCACGGATATGTTCGCCGGTTTCGTTGCCTACCGGGGGCTCCTGGATCTTCCGCTGCCGGAACCGGACGAGATTGTGCAGGTCCTGCTGCATGGCTTTACGCCGGCTTGATGCCCGTGGTGTTACTGGGGTGCAAGCGACGGTCAAGTTGGGGCCCATAATGTTCCCTTCGTTCGCTAAACCTACGAAGGGCACGGAACATGACACCCCCTCGTCGTCGCCTGGCCGTCGCGGCCGCGACGCTGACTCTTGCCGTCCTCACCACCGCCTGTGGTGCGATCGGCCAGGCCGTTGACTGCAACACCGCCGCCACCGAGGCGAGCAAGATCGCGACCGATTGGAGCACCGCGGTCACCAAGGACGTCGGCGACACGAAGGCCGTGCAGACGGCGTCGAAGACGGCGGCCGACAAGACGAAGGAGCTCGCGGGCAAGTACGACGGCGAAGTCGCCGCCGCGCTGAACGACCTCGCCGACGGCTTCGCGTCCATGGAGGGTGGAGACCTCAGCAGCGTGACCGAGTTCAGCGGCAAGGTCAACGGCTTCACCAGCAAGATCACTGCCGCCTGCTCCTAGTGAGCCCGCGGTCGCCGTCGCCACCTGTGGGGGGCAGGCTGGGGCGGCGGCCGCGTCACGTCCGGGCGGAGTCGTTCTAGTCTTGCTGCCCGTGACGGGTGAGACGATTGTGGCGCGCGCGGGGGTGGGCGCCGGCGCCTCTCCATGGCGGATCCTCTCCGGCCACCGCGTACGCGTGGGAGCGATCGCGCTCCTCGCCGCGGTGGCCTACGCCGTGCTGGGCCTGGTCAGGCTGGGCACCTTCAGGGCCACCTCCTTCGACCTGGTGATCCTCGACCAGGCCGTGCGCAACTACGCGAGCCTCCGCCCGCCGCACGTCCCCGTGCTGGGCATGTTCCACGGGCGCGGCATGGACTACCTCCAGCTCGCCGACCACTTCTCCCCCGTCTACGCGCTGCTGGCCCCGCTCTACTGGATCCACGACGGGCCCGCCTCGCTGGTCGTCGCGCAGGCGGTGCTGTTCGCCGCCGCGATCCCGTTCCTGTGGCGGTTCACCCGGCGCGTGCTGGGGGTCGCGCCCGCCTATCTCGTCTCCGTGGCGTACGCGCTGTCGTGGCCGATCGCGCAGGCGGCCGCGTTCGACGCGCACGAGGTCATGTTCGTCCCCGTGCTCACCGCGATCATGATCGAGCGCTACCACGCGGGCCGCGTCCGGGCGGCGTTCCTGGCGATGCTGGTGCTCCTCCTGGTCAAGGAGGACATGGGGCTGATGGTGATCGGGGCCGGGTTGTGCCTGATCGTCATCGGCGACCGTATGCGCGGCCTGATCACCGTGACGTTCGGGCTCGGCACCGTCCTGCTCGTGCGCGGGCTGCTGGTCTCCGCCTTCGGCGGCGACCCGAAGGACTTCTGGGCCTACGGCCACCTCGGTCCCGACGTGCCCGGGGCGATCCTGGCGATGCTGCGCGACCCGGTCGCCGCCGTGCTGCTGCCGTTCGGCGAGGAGGCCAAGGTCGACACGCTGTTCCTGCTGGTGTGGCCGACGCTGCTGCTGTGCCTGCTCTCGCCGCTGTCGCTGATGGCGCTGCCGCACGTGCTGGAGCGCATGTTGTCCGACCGCGCCCAGTGGTGGCAGTCCGACTTCCAGTACAGCGCCTTCACCGTGATCATCCTCTTCTGCGCGGGCGTGGACGGGCTGGCCCGGCTGCTGCGCCGGATCAGGCGGCCGGACGACGCCTCGCTCAAGCTGGCCTGGTCGGCGGCGGCGCTCGCGATCGCGATCACGCTGGTGCCGAGGTTCGCGCTCGACCAGCTCTACCATCCGGCCTTCTACCGGGAGCCCAAGGCCGCCGCCGCGGCCGAGGCGGTCGCGAAGGTGCCCGCCGGGGTGACCGTCGAGGCCGCCAACTCCCTCGGGCCCGCGCTCACCGGCAAGGCCACCGTCCTGCTGTGGACCGGTCAGTCGCACGGCTCGCCGTGGGTGGTGGCGGACGTCGCGCGCGTGGAGTTCCCGTTCGGCTCCCCCGCCGATCAGCTCGCCAAGGTGGCGGAGCTGCGGCTGCAGGGATATGTGACGGTGTTCGAGCGCGACGGCTATGTGGTGCTGCGCCGCGGCTGACCCTCGCGGGCCTGCGCGTACGCCCGGTCGAACCCGTCCAGCACCGTGGGCCACGAGCCCGCGCCCGGCGGTGTGCTCCTGTTGTGCGCGGCGATCGACTCGCGCAGCTCCGTCTCCACGCACAACCGCGCCACCGCCCGCGCCAGGTCGCCGAGCGTGCGGCCGAGCAGGCCCTCGGTGCCGTCCTTGACGAAGTCGGCGACCCCGCTCTGCGTCCTGGCCACCACCGGCAGTCCCGCGGCCCGCGCTTCGAGCGCCGCGATGCCGAACGACTCGCGCGGCGCGGGCGCCACGAACACGTCGGCCGACTCCAGTACCTTGGCGATCTGCTCGCGGGTGTAGCGGCCGGGCAGCGAGACCCAGCCGGCCATGCCGTGCCGGGCCAGGAAGCGCGCCATCTGCCCCCGAGCCGGCCCGTCGCCGACGATCGTGGCCCGGACGGGGATCTCGGCGGGCACGCGGGCGCGGACCGCCTGGAGCAGCTTCAGCAGGCGCAGCGGCTGCTTGCGCGGGGCCAGCCGGCCCACGGCCACGATGTGCACCTCGGCGCGCCGGTGGGGCGTGCCGGGAGGCGGCGCCCAGCCCGACAGGTCGAGGCCGTTGGAGACCACCCGCACCGGGATCTCCGGCCCGGCCACGCGGCGGATCGGCGCCGCGGCGGCGTTGCTGACCGTGGTGCCCACCAGCCGCCAGCGCTGCCAGCCGAACACCAGCCGCAACAGGCGGTAGATCCCGCGCGTCACCGGGTCCCACATGCTGTGCACGGTCACCACGCAGGGCACTCCCGCCCGGAACGCGGCGCGCACGCCCATCCACGCGAACGGCGAGACCGCCCCGGTGTGGACGTGCACCACGTCGGGACGCGCCGAGGTGATCCAGCGCGTGAGATGGCCCACTCCGAACGGGTGCACCGGCAGGTCGAACGGCATCTTCGCGACGATCCTCCGCACCCCGGGCAGCGGCTCCCCCCTGGTCGCGGTGGCCACGGACACCTCGTGTCCCGCCTCCCGCTGCATGCGCACGAGATCGGCCACCTGGACCTCGATCCCTCCGAGTCGAGGCAGGTAACAGTCACTCACGTGAAAGATCCGCACCCCTCCCAGACTAATCTGGGCGTGTGCCTCCACGTACCGCTGTGTTCTTCCACGCCCATCCCGACGACGAGGCCCTGCTGACGGCCGGCACCATGGCGATGCTCGCGGCCGAGGGACACCGCGTGGTGCTCGTGGTGGCCACCGCCGGTGAGCGCGGCCTGGCCGAGATGGAGCCGGGCGAGGCGCTGGGCGAGACCCGGCTCGAGGAGCTGTACGAGTCGGCCGCGCTGCTCGGCTGCGCCCGCGTCGAGTGCCTCGGCTACGGCGACTCGGGGCTGAGCCCCAAGGGCGGGGTCGCTGACGAGCGGCCCGACAACGCCTTCATCGACGCCGACACCGAGGAGGCCGCCAAGGCACTGGCCGCGATCCTCCAGGAGGAAGAGGCCGAGCTCCTGGCGATCTACGATCCGGCGGGCGGCTACGGGCATCCCGACCACGTGCAGGTGCACCGGGTGGGCAAGCGGGCGGCGAAGATCGCGGGCACGGAGATCGTCCTGGAGGCGACGGTCAACCGCGACCCGCTGGTCAGGCTGCTGAAGCTGGCGGGCCGGTTCTACAGGTTCCCGCCGGAGTTCGACGTACGGACGTTCGAGAGCGCGTACTCGTCGGGCGAGACGATCACCCACCGGGTTAATGTCCGGAAATATACGAAACAGAAGCGGGCCTCGATGGCCGCGCACGCATCCCAGGCCAGCGGCGGCGACAGCGACCGCACGCTCGCCGTCATGCTGAAGGTCCCCCGCCCCCTCTACCGCTTCGTCTTCGGCACCGAATGGTACGTCCGCCGCGACCTGCCCCCCGGCGCCCGGCTGACTCATCCCTTCGACCGGTGGCCCAAGTAATACTTCAGGACGACGAGGCCGCCCGCCGCAACCCGGCAGACTGGACTCCGATGAAGAACAAGTGGCTCCAGATCGCTCTTTCCGTGCTGTCGCTCGGCCTGGCCGTGCTGCTCGTGATCTACCTCCCGCAGATCGTGCGCTCGCTCACCGGCAAGCAGGTCTCCTGGGCGGGGATCGGCGCCTCGTTCGCCACGCTCGACGCCGGCGAGATCGCGCTGATGGCCGCGGTGTGGCTGCTGAGCCTGCTGGCGTACACGTTCGTGCTCACCAACTCCCTGCCCGGCCTGAACAACCTGCAGGGCCTGACGCTCAACGCGGCGGGCAGCGCGGTGAGCAACCTGCTGCCGTTCGGCGGGGCCGTGGGCGTGGCGCTGTCGTTCGCCATGACCAGGGGCTGGGGTTTCGGCAACCGGGCGATCGTGGTGATGACGCTGGTCAGCGGGATCTGGAACACGTTGTTCAGGTTCATCCTGCCGGCCGTCGGCATCATCGCGCTGCTGATCGCGGGCCAGGCGCCCAACGCGACCGTGGCCAACGCCGGCTGGACGGGCGCGATCTCCATCCTCCTGCTGTGCGCGATCGTGGCCGCGGCCCTCTACTGGCAGCGCGCCGCCGACGTGCTCGGCCGGGCGCTCGACGGCCTCACCCGGCTGCTGCGGCTGAAGGTGCGGCCTTCCGGGGCGTTCCACCGGCTGCGCGCCGACACCGCGAGCGTCGTCAGGAGCCGGTGGCCCGGGCTGTCGCTCGGCATGATGTTCTTCCTTGGCTTCCAGTGGGCGATCATGGCCGTGTGCATGCAGGCCACCGGCGCCTGGCCGGGCCCGGCCGAGTCGATCGCCGTCTTCGCCCTCTCCAGGATCCTGACCAGCGCGCTGATCACGCCCAGCGGCGCGGGGATCATGGAGACGGGCGTGGCCGCCTTGCTCATCGCCTTCGGTGTGGCGGAGACTCCGGCGATAGCCACCGCATTGCTTTTCGGCTTCTGGACTTACACTATCGAGATCCCGTTCGGCGGCCTGGCACTGGGCGCATGGGCGCTCCTGCGCAGGCGCAACGGCCGGAACGCCGGCGCGGAGCCCCCGTCCGCGATCTCGAAGGCCACCTAGTGACAATCCCAAACCCATCTCGTGCTAATCAACCACGGGCCTTGTGCGTGATTCGCAGGCCCGCATAGCGTGGCGGCTGACATGGTGGCGTTCCGAGTTCTGGGGCCAGTCGAGGCGTACGAACACGACGACGAACTCGACCTCGGCGGGTTGCGGCAGCGGGCCGTCCTCGCCCGGCTTCTCGTGGCCAGAGGTCAGGTCGTGCCCGTTGACACACTTCTTTACGATCTGTGGGACGACGACGCGGCAAAGGGCGCGCAGTCGGGGCTGCAGGTCTACATCTCGCGCCTGCGCCGGGTGCTGGAGCCCGGCCGCCCGCGCGGCGGCCCCAACCGGCTGCTGGTGACGGTCGCGTCCGGCTACGCCCTGCGCGTGGCCTCCGACCAGGTCGACGCGCTCAGGTTCGAGCAACTCGTCCGCGCGGCCGGCGAGCACCTCGAGGAGGGCGACCCGCAGTCCGCCCGCGGCCGCCTGGAGAAGGCGCTGGGGTTGTGGCGCGGCACGCCCTACTCCGACTTCGCCGACCAGGCGTGGGCCGAGGCCGAGGTCAACCGGCTGACCGAGCTGCGCCTCGTGGCGCGCGAGAGGCACTCCGACACCGGGCTGCGGCTCGGCCTGCACGCCGAGACCGTCCCCGACCTGGAGGCGCTCACCACCGAGCACCCGCTGCGCGAGGAGGGCTGGCGGCTGCTGGCGCTCGGCCTCTACCGCTGCGGCCGCCAGGGCGACGCGCTGGCCGCCCTGCGCCGGGCCAGGAACATCCTGGCCGACGAGCTCGGCATCGACCCGGGGCCCGCCCTGCGCAAGCTGGAGTCCGACATCCTGGCCCAGGCGCCCGAGCTGGAGCTGGCGCCGCCGCCCGCGCGCGCCCCGAGGTCCTCCGCGCCGGTCACCGACACCTGGCCGCCGAGACCGGCCACCCCCGTCGAGCCGCCGCCGCTGGAGCCCGAGCCGTTCGTCGGCCGCGACGCCGAGCTGTCCAGGCTGACCAATGCGGCCTCGCGCACGGGCAGGTTCCAGGTGGCGATCGTGACCGGGGTCGCCGGCGCGGGCAAGACCACGCTGCTGCGCCAGCTGGAGAGCAGGCTCGGCACCGACGGCTGGATCACCGCCTCGGGCGCCTGCCCCGACTCCAGCGCCACCCCGCCCGGCTGGGCCTGGGTGGAGATCCTGCGCACGCTCATCGGCATGACCGGCGCGGGCGAATACGCCCAGCTCCTGGCGCCGCTGCTGGACGACGCGGCGCCCGATCCCGACGAGGACGAGGTGTCGGGCGGGTTCCGGCTGCACCGCGCGGTCGGCGGCTATCTCGCCGGGGTGGCGCGGCGCTCGCCGGTGCTGCTGACGCTGGAGGACCTGCACTGGGCCGACGACCAGACGCTCGCCCTGCTGCGGGCGCTGCCGAGCCTGCTGGCCACCAGCCGGGTGCTGCTCGTGGTGACGTGCAGGGAGAGCGAGCTCGACGACCGCCAGTCCGACGTGCTGGCCGCCCTGGCCCGGCTGGGGCCGCTGCGGGTGGGCCTGTCGGGGCTGGACCCGAAGGCCGTGGCCGAGCTGGTCAAGGCGACCTGCGTACGCGAGATCGACGAGGACGCGGTCGAGTCGATCGTCGAGCGCACCGGCGGCAACCCGTTCTTCGTCCGCGAGACCGTGCGCCTGCTCGACTCCGAGGGCGCGGCCGACCGGGCCAGCGCGACGGAGGTGCTCTCGCAGGTGCCCTCCGGCGTGCGTGACGTGCTGCGGCGGCGCATCTCGCGGCTGCCCGCCAGGGCGCAGCAGATCCTGCTGCAGGCCGCGGTGATCGGCCGTGACGTCGACCTTGACGTGCTGGTCGCCGTGGCGGTGGACGAGGAGGCGGTGATCGAGGCCGTCGAGGCGGCGCTGCTGGCCGGGCTGGTGACCGAGCCGGGGCCCGGGCTGCTGCGGTTCGACCACGACCTGGTCCGCGACACGATCTACTCCGACGCCTCCAGGCTGCGCCGCACCAGGCTGCACGCGGCCGTGGCGGCGGTCATCGAGCAGCGCACGCCGTCCGACGTGGCGGCGCTGGCCCATCACTACTTCCAGGCCGACGCGTCCGACAAGTCGGTCCACTACGCGGGGCTGGCGGCCGAGCAGGCCGAGCGGCGCTTCGCCCACCGCGAGGCGGCCACGCTGTGGGAGCAGGCCATCGCCGCCTTCGACCGCTCGCGGGGCGAGGAGCCCCGCAAGGACGAGCACAGCGGCGAGCAGCGGCCGGAGCGCGCCAAGGAGCGGCTGAGGCTCCTGCTGCGCCAGATCCGCGCGCTGGCGCTGTGCGGCGACATGCACGCCGCCCGGCTGCTGCGGCGCCAGGCCATGGACGCCGCGCTGCCGCTGGGCGACCTGGAGATCACCGCGAAGGTGGCGGCGTCGCTGGCCGTGCCGCACAAGGGCATGGCGCGCGACTTCACCCGCACCGCGTGGGAGATCGTCGACGTCACCGAGCGGGCGCTCATAGAGCTGCCGGCGGGCGAGCAGCGGCTGCGGGCCAGCCTGCTGACCACGCTGGCCCTGGAGCTGGAGGGCTCCTCCTCGCCCGAGCGGGGCCGGCAGGCGTCGCTGGAGGCGCTCGAGCTGGCCCGGCAGAGCGGCGATCCGGCGCTGATCGCGGCGGCGCTGAGCGGGCGGCTGCGGCAGTCCTACGACATCCCCGCCGTGGACACGCGCGAGAGCAT
This sequence comes from Nonomuraea sp. NPDC049709, assembly GCF_040674815.1. Classification (NCBI taxonomy): domain Bacteria; kingdom Bacillati; phylum Actinomycetota; class Actinomycetes; order Streptosporangiales; family Streptosporangiaceae; genus Nonomuraea; species Nonomuraea sp. NPDC049709. Next base: position 204,512 of record NZ_JBFANM010000009.1, on the reverse strand, counting down.
CGGCAGGGAGCTGCTGGAGGTGGCCCAGCGCTCGGGGCAGATGGCCACGCAGGCGCTGGCCCACCTGGTGCTGCTGGAGTGCGCGGCGGCCAGGGGCGAGTTCGCGGTGGCCGACGAGCACGCGGCGGCGGCCGACCAGCTGGCCAAGCAGTACGACCTGTCGGCGCCCGCCGCGGTCGTCGTCTGGTACGCCGGCCAGCGCCTCATGATCGCCGGCGACTACGAGGGCGCCGAGCGAGCCTACGGCGAGGCGGCCAGGATGACCGCGCGGGTGGGCATGCTGGAGGGCCGCCAGGACCTGCCGCTGATCACGACGTTCTGCCTGCACCTGGTGGCGGGCCGGGCAGCCGAGACGGTGGACCTGCTGGCCGATGCCCACATGCGCGGCGCCAAGTGGACACTCGACGCCTACGCGCTGGCCCTGGCCTCGGCCGGGCACCTCAACGACGCCAAGGCCGTGGCCGCCACCCGCCCGCCGGTGCGCCCCGACTTCCTGTACGAGCTGGCGATGACCTGGCGCGCGCTGGCCGGCATGCTGCTCGACGACCGGGAGCGGATGGTCGACTGCTACGACAAGCTCAAGCCGTTCGCCGACCGGGTGGCGGGCGCGGGCACCGGCGTGGTGGCGCTGTGGCCGGTGGCGCTGACGCTCGGCGACCTGGCCATCCGCCTGGGGCAGCCGGACGCGGCGCGCGAGCACTACAGGAAGGCCCTGGAGGTGGCCGAGCGGGTGGGCGTGCCGCGCTGGGTGGAGGCGGCGCGGCAGTCGGTCAGCAGCTCACTTGGAAACGGTCGCTCTTGACGGTCTTGGCGCCCTCGGCCGACAGCTCGATCCGGTACCAACCGGGGTTGCCGGAGATCTGGGGGCGCCACTCGACGGTGCGCTGGGCGCCGGCGAAGCCGTCGTAGTCGACGACATAGGTGCGCCAGGTCTTGCCGGCGGAGCTCCAGCGGGCGAGCCGCCAGTGGTAGAGCACGGTCGCGTCGGGGTCGGGGCTGACGAGCAGGCTGCGGGCGACGTACGACCTGGCGCAACCGGCGGCGCCGTCGACCAGCGCGTTCACGGTGACCTTGCCCGCCTGGGCCGCGGTGGTGACCTCCTCGGCCGGGGCGGTGATGGGCACCTCGCGAGCCGACAGGGTGATCGGGGTGGGACCGGGCGCGGAGCTGGCGTTACTGTAGGCGGAGAAGCCGACGTACGCGCTGGTGAAGGCAAGGGCCGCCACGAACAGCTTGGCGGCGTTCGCGGTCCCGCTGGCGAGGACGGCTGCGCTTCTGGTCGGCATCTTCAACACCCCTTTTGGCTCACTCATAGAGTGGAGCCGGGTGGTTGAGTGCTGGTTGTCGGCTGGTTGCACCTTTTACGGGGGGCTTGCAAGCCGGTGTGGCACGAACTTGCACCTTGAACTAAGGTAAGGCTGACCTAAGGCTGTGTGGAGGGGTGGTGGACCTGCAGATGTGGCATGCGACGATCGCCGTCCCCGCTCCCACGGAGCCGTTCTTCCTCGGCATGCCGTACTGGCTGGTGGGGGCCATCCTGATCCTGGCCCTCTTCGGAGCCTTCCAGGTGTACTACTGGGTCGGGCGCAAGCTGGGCGAGAAGCTCTACGAGTCGCGCATCGGCGTCAAGCTGGGCCGCAAGCGGATCGCCAAGATCGAGCACGTCGTCGAGCGGTGGGGCGCGCTGGCCGTCTACGGGTGCTTCTGGGTGCCCATGCTGCGCCACACGCTGCCCTGGGTCGCGGGGGCGCTGCGGGTGTCCTACCCCTGGTACGTGGTCGCCAGCGCGCTGGGCTGCCTGACCTGGGCGCCCATGTGGTGGTTCGGTCTCACGGCGCTGGTGTGGGGCTGGCTGGAGCTGGCCGCGCGCTCGCCCGCCACGGCGGCGGTCGCGGCGGTGCTGGCCGTCGGGCTCGTGGGCTGGCTCACGGTGCGGCGCAGGCGCAGGCGGCGCGCCACCGAGGACGAGGCGCTGGTCTCCTAGGCGCCGTGCCCGCTCTGGTCGTCGATGGTGGCCTCCGGAGCGTTCCTGCGCACGGTCTCGATGCCGTTCACGCAGGCCACCTTGCTCGGGAAACCCTCCCCGACCGCGAGCGTCTGCCCGTTGTTCGCGACGAGCGCGAACCGGTATCCGCCCTGCTCGTCCTCGCTGATCACGAACCGTCCCGCCGCTGTCACCGTGCTCGTCACTACGTTGGTCACTACGCTGTCACCCGCCCCGCCATGTCCGATCTATGAATGATTTACCCCCATCTGATGATGCTGTATGGCGCGGTTAGGCAAACGAACCCTTGATCTCCTGCCAACATGATTGGCATGCGTATTGGGCGTTTGATGAGCTCTGCCGTAGTCGCCTTGGTTGTGGGGTTCTCGTCCCCTGCCCAGGCCGCCGCGGACGCTCCGGCCGTGGGGGCCAAGGAGGCGTACGTCGTCGACTCGGGCGGAACGGTCCACTTCGGCAAGCGGGAGACCAGGCGGGTGCCGGTGGCCAGCCTGGTCAAGATCATGACCGCGTACGTCGTGCTGCGGGAGGCCCGGCTGAGCGACACGATCACGATCACCGCGACAGACGTCAAGTACGCCGCCCGCGGCGGCGCCGCCACGGCCGGGCTGCGGAAGGGCGAGCGGTTCACCGTCAGGGACCTGCTGTACGCCCTCATGCTCCCCTCGGGCGCCGACGCCGCCAACGCGCTGGCCCGGCACTACGGCCCCGGCAAGACGGCCTTCATCGCCAAGATGAACCGCACCGCCCGCTCCCTCGGCCTCACCGACACCCGCTACACCAACGCGGACGGCATGCCCACGCCCGGCAACGGCGGCTACTCGACGGCCGTCGACCAGGCCAAGCTGGCGCTGCTGGCGCTGCAGAACAGCACGTTCACCACCGTGGTCGGGAGCGAGGTGCACAAGGTGGGCAAGACGGCCGTGCACCGGTCGCACACCTGGCGCAACACGAACAAGCTGCTCACGCGGGCCGACGAGGTGCTGGGCGTGAAGACCGGCTACACGAACGCGGCCGGGTACTGCCTGCTGTTCGCCGGCGAGCGGAACGGCCTGCGGGTCGTGGGCGTGCTGCTGGGCGACCAGAACGAGCGCCGTTTCTCGACGGCCGAGCGGCTGCTCGACTACGCGGGCGAGCAGATCGCTCTGGGCTGATCACCGGCCGGCTCAGGAGAAGGTGATGCGGCCGCTGCCCGGCAGGGCTCCCATGCCCCGGGTGGCGCAGCCGAGGATGGCGGTGGCGGGGGTGATGCCGCCGCGGACACGCTCGCCGGCGAGCAGGCCCGCGGTGACGGTGCCGTTCAGCAGCGTGTCGGCCGGATGCTGGGCCACGAGGCGGTCCGCCCTGATCCGCACGCTGGAGGTGCCGACGGGGCGGCCGGTCAGGCCGAACCAGGTGATCACGGCGCTGCCCCGGACCCGCCGGGCGCTGGCGCACGACGCCTGCGCGGTGGCCCGCACGCTGACCCAGCCCGAGCCCAGGAACGTGGCCGAGCCGTCGGGCGAGGTGCACCCGGTGAGCTCCAGGTTGCCGCGCGCCGCCACGTGCCGCGGCGTCAGCCCGACCCCGGGCGTGAAGGTCAGCGGCCGGCTGGAGGGGGTGGAGACGGCGCAGGTCAGCGCGGCGGTCGGGGCCGGAGCCGGGCCCAGGGGCCCCAGGGGCCCCGCCACGGCGGCGGCTGCGACGATCCAGGCCAGGTTCATGGTGCCCCCTCCAGCCTTGCGCTGGTCACCTCTGTAATCGGTCGGTCACATTCTGCATCATCAGACGGGCCGGCAGGCCGGATCCAGCCGGTCGGCCGTCCACCTGAGCGAGTGCGCCAGCCGCACCCGCACCCTGGCCGCCGGCCGGTGCGCGCGCCGCGGCGCACCCGGCAGGGCCTCTTCCAGGGACTCGCGGTATCCCATCGCCGTCTGGTGGGCGAGGACTTGCAGAGCGTCCATGACTCCTCCTTAATCAATTAAGAACTTAATTGATTAAGAAAGACCGGTCAAGGCGTTCGGTACGGTTGGACGATGGCCAAGGTCACGCTCCAGACGATCGCCGACCGCCTCGGCGTGTCCCGGGCCACCGTGTCCTACGCCTTCTCCCGCCCCGACCAGCTCAGCGACGGGCTGCGGCGGCGGATCATGGAGGTGGCCGACGAGCTCGGCTACGCGGGGCCCAACCCGACCGCGCGCTCGCTGCGGCTCGGCCGGGCGGGAGCTCTCGGGCTGCTGTTCAGCGAGACGCTGGCGTACGCGTTCGCCGACCCGTACGCGATCGGGTTCTTCCAGGGGCTGGCCACCGCGGCCGAGGACGCCGGCGTGGGGCTGCTGATCCTGCCGCTGCCGCACGGCGACCGGCGCAGCGACACCGTCAGGGACGCCGTGGTCGACGCGTTCTGCGTGATGTCGCTGCCGGACGGGCATCCGGCCCTGGCGGAGGTGCTGGGCAGGAAGCTGCCGGTCGTGGTGGTGGACGAGCCGTACGTGCCGGGGCACCCGTTCCTCGGGATCGACGAGCCGGCGGCCGCGGCCACGGCGGCGCGGCACGTGCTGGAGCTGGGGCACCGGCGGATCGGCGTGGCCATGGTCGGGCTGCACGACGACGGCCACACCGGCTGGGCCGACCCGGCGCGGCAGGAGGGGGCGGTGTTCGAGGCCATGCGGCGGCGGCGCGCCGGCTACCAGCTGGCCTGCGAGGAGGCCGGCATCGACTGGGCGGGGGTGCCGTTCTACGAGGTGGCGCGCAACTCGCGCGAGGCCGGGCGGCGGGCCGGGCACGCGCTGCTGGGCCGGGAGCCGCGGCCGACCGCGATCCTGACCAACACCGACGTGCTGGCGCTCGGCGTCCTCGACGCCGCCGCCGACCTGGGGCTGGAGGTGCCCGGGGAGCTGTCGGTGATGGGGTTCTCCGACAGCGCGGCCGAGGAGGCGGGGCTCACCACGATCCGGCAGGCCAAGCAGGAGATGGGAGCGGCGGCGGGGCGGCTGCTCCTGTCGGGGGGCGCGGCCGGGCCCGAGCGGCTGCTCTTCCCGTACGAGCTGGTCGTTCGCGCCTCCACTGCCGCACCGCCGCTACGGCCTGACCGCCCATGACACGGGCTGCGCCGCGAGCGCTCGGTGAAATCCCGGCGAATTCCGGCCCCTCATTCGTTTCCGCAGGTAGGGTGAGGCCGAAACCCCTCCACTAAGGACAACGTCATGGCGGAATTCTTCGAGGTCCGCACGACGATCGAGGGCCGGGAGAGGGCGGCCGGGCTCGCGCACGGCATCCTCCTCGCGGGTCTCGCCACGTCGATCGACATCGCCGAAGTCCCCCACCCCGCGCCCCACCGCGACGACACCGCCTGGCAGCTCACGCTCATCACGACGGAGCGGCAAGTGTGCACCCTGGAGCGGCACATCAGGGAGACCGGCGAGGAGACGCCCATCGACAGCGAGCCTGTCATGCACGACATCGACCGCTATCCCGACTGGCTCACCGACGACCGGCCCTGACCCCTGCTCCCACCTCCAGCGGGGCACCTCCCGCAGGGGGTGGAGCTGGTCGTCGGTCTCGGCGTGGGAGTTCCCCATCGCCACCTGCGTGCCCAACTCCACGTGCGAGCGCAGGGCCGCCCGGAACGGCTCGTCGCCGGGGAGCCCCGCCAGGTCGGCGGCCGCCATGTACAGCTCGACGAACCGCAGGCGCTGCTTCTCGTTGATCTTCAAGCCCCGGCGCGCGTCGATGAGCAGCGGAACCCGCCCATCTCCGCGGAGAAGGTGTCGGGACCGCCGAACGTCTCCGCCGTGAAGGCGGCCAGGTTGCCGATGTGGGACGGTTTGCCGGCACCGAAGAGCGGCCCCACAGGCGTACCAGGCCTATCTTCGGCCCCTGCGCTGGAAGGTCTGGGCGCCCGTGCGGTGCACGGCCGCCTTGACCAGGCCGAAGACCGCGCCCTGCACGGCTGCGGCGACGAGGACCTCGGTCCAGCCCCGCTCCAGGTCGTCGGCGTCGGGGGCGTCGTCCTGGCCGGAGGCCAGCTTCCACACCCGTTTGAAGAGCGCTGCCGCCAATGCGCCGCTCAGCAGGCTCATCCCCAGCGATGCGGCTTTCTCTACGGGCTGCATCCCATCTCCTTACGATGACGTGGTGTCTGCCCGTTGCCCCGTGGCACGCTCTTAAACTCCCACGGCGCCCTTCCTGGCCCGGCCGGCTACGAGCCCGCCTCCCGCATCAGGCCGTGGCAGGCGATCGCCGCGGCCGCCACGACGTTCAGGGAGTCGACCCCGGCGGCCATCGCCTTGGCGCTCATCGGGATGCACACCGTCAGATCGGCCTCCTCCAGCCAGCGGGACGACAGTCCGTCACCCTCGGCGCCGAGCAGCAACGCCACCCGCTCCGCGAACTCGACCTCGTTCATGGGGGTGGCCGCCTGGTCGGGGGTCAGGGCCAGCGTCTGGAAACCCGCCGACCGCAGCTGCGACAGCCCCTCGAACCAGTCGTCCATGCGCGCGTACGGGATCGAGAACACCGCCCCCATCGAGACCTTCACCGCCCTGCGGTAGAGCGGGTCGGCGCAGCGGGGCGACAGGACGACGCCGTCCACCCCGAGCGCGGCGGCCGACCTGAAGATCGCTCCGACGTTGGAGTGGTCGACGAGATCCTCCAGGACCAGGAGGCGCCGGGCGCCGCCCTTCAGCAGGGTCTCCACGGCGGGCAGCGGCAGGCGTTCCATCGAGGCCAACGCCCCGCGATGCACCTGGAAGCCCGCGATGCCCGTCATGACCTCGTCGCTGACCACGTAGACCGTCGCGCCGCCGAGGACGTCCTCCAATGAGGCCAGCCAGCGCGGGGTGGTCAGGACCGAGCGGATCGGGTAGCCGACGCCGACGGCCCGCCTGATCACCTTCTCCCCCTCCGCCAGGAACAGGCCGCGCTCGGCTTCGAGGCTCTTGCGCAGCTCCACGTCCCTGAGCCGGGTGTAGTCGGAAAGGCGCGGGTCGTCGGGACCGGTTACGTACTCAAGCACGTTCCGATACTGCCATGCGCCGCCTGACCTGCCAGACCACCGCGTAACCGGCCAGGACCAGGGCCAGGCCGATCACCGTGCCCGCGCCCGTCTTGGTGATCACGCTGGCGATGCCGAACTTCGGGTTCGGCTCGTCCACGAGCGGCCAGAGGAGGGCGCCGGCCAGGACGCCGACGGCGGCGGCCGCGATGACGGCCAGGCGGGCGCGGGGCGCGGTGCGCAACCGCTCCGGTACGGGCGCCGCCGCCATCCTGGACAACCCGCGCCATCCCCACCACACGACCACGGCCAGCCCGATCGCGGACGAGGTGTACTGCAGCAGGCGGAAGAGACTGATCACCCCGAAGACGGAGACGGACAACCAGGGACCCCATTCCGCGGGCCCCGTGGAGTGGGTGAAGGAGTCCCACGTCACGTGGGTGGCGGCGCCGATCACGGCTCCGGCGGCCATGGGCAGGAATCGCAGCCGGTCGGGGACGAGGCAGGCGGCGCGGCCCGCCAGCGAGGGCGGGAGCAGGGCGATCAGCGGGTCACGCAGGACGGCGTGGAAGAGGGGCAGCAGGATCAGGACCGCGAGCGGGTCGATCGTCACGACGCCCAGCCAGGAGTGCCAGTTGGTGTAGTCGGGCAGGAACGGCAGGAAGATCGGCAGGTCCGGGATCATGGCGCCCATCGCCAGCGCCCATGGGTCAATGAACCGGCGCACCCGCTGCGACGAGATGAGCGGCAACACGGCGGCGATATGGCTGGGCGTGAACGGCACGGCGACTCCCCCTGGTCGATCAAGGTTCATTATGCGGCCGAAGCTTGACACTCCTTTGCCGGCACCATTCGCGGTCACGATGCGTAGTGGGTACGGTACGTATCGCTGTCGACGGCCGGATAGCCGGGGGTTCGGGGGTTCATGGTGCCTGATCAGCGGATTCAGGAGCGTCCGGCCGCGTCAGCCGAATGGCTGCGCGCCGCGCGCGCCGCTCGTTCGCTCTCCGTGGCCACGCTGGTCTGGCTGGGCGTGGAAAGCACGCTCGGCCTGGCCGCGGGCCTGGCCGCGCATTCGGTCGCGCTCATCGGATGGGGCCTGTCCGCGATCGTGGAGGCGGCGGCCAGCCTGATCGTGGTGTGGCGGTTCACCGGCGCCCGCACGTTGTCCGCCAGCGCCGAGAGCACCGCGCGGCGGGCGGTGGCGGTGAGCTTCTGGCTGCTGGCCCCCTATCTCGTCATCCACGTCGCGCACGACCTGGACGCGGGGCATCGGGCGGAGCCCAGCGTGCTGGGGATCGTGGTGACGGCGTTCAGCCTGGTCAGCATGCCGGTTTTGGGCGCGGCCAAGCGCCGGCTGGGGGCGCGGCTGGCGTCGGCGGCGACCTCCGGCGAGGGCACGCAGAACCTGCTCTGCGGGGCCATGGCGGCCGGTGTGCTGGCCGGTCTGTGGCTCAACACCATGGGATGGTGGTGGGTGGATCCGGCGGTGGCGGTGGCACTGGCTATGGTGGCCGTACGCGAGGGAAAGCGCGCCTGGCGCGGTCACACATGTTGCCATTGACCACCACAGTGGGTAATCGCCGCATCAAAAGGGCTGTTTTGCCACACTGACCGCACCGAGTATCGTTCCCGGAGTATTGCGGAGCATCTCCCGCTAGGGTCTCCGGAAGGTCTCAAGCACACCTAAGAGGACATCGTGGGGCGACACCGCACAGACGAGCTCGACGGCGGATACAGAGCGAACGAACCCCCACCGCGCAGGCGGTCCAGGGGCGGTCGCGGCAGGGTGCTCGTACCGCTGGCCGGGGCCGTTGCCCTGGCCGTACTCCTCGGTGTGGCCGCGTTCGTCATCTTCAACCGCGACCACGACTGCTCGGGCGGCAAGCTGCCGCTGCGCGTGGTCGCCACTCCCGACATCCAGCCGGCGCTCAACAAGATCGCCGGTAATTACAACAAGGCCATGCACTCGATCGACAGCAAGTGCGTCGAGGTGACGGTGGCCAAGGAGGCGGCGGCCCGGACCGCGAACGCGCTGGCGGCGGGCAAGGTGAGCGCCGACTTCTGGGTGGCCGACTCCAGCCTGCTCATGGAGAGCATGCGCCAGACCCCGGCGGGCGAGGCGCTCCCGCAGGTGGAGGGCTCGATCGCGAACTCCCCCGTGGTGCTGGCGGCGGCCAAGTCGGCCGCGTCGAAGCTGTCCGGGACGCTGCAGCCGAGTTGGGCCGCAATGATCGCCGCGGCGAACGTGGCCAACGTGGACGGCCCCGGCCGGAAGGTCCGCGTGCTCGCCCTCGACCCGCAGAAGAACTCGGCCGGCCTGGCGGCGCTGCTGGCCGCGGCCGGCACGGCCAAGGAGGCGGGCCAGGACAAGGCGCTGGTGGGCGCGCTGAAGGAACTGTCGGGCCAGCTCGCGTCCGACTCGACGGCGCTGCTGGCCAGCCTGACCGTCAAGTCCGGCAGCAAGGTGCCGGTCGGCGTCACCTCCGAGCAGGCCATCTACGCGCACAACACGAAGAAGCCGGAGTCCCCGGTCGTGGCCCTCTACCCCAAGGAGGGCACGCTCAGCCTGGACTACCCCGTCACGATCCTGGCCAAGGACCCCCAGGTGCTGAAGGCGGCGGCGGACTTCAAGCAGGACCTCACCACCGAGTCGGCCAAGAAGACCCTGCGGGACGCCGGCTTCCGCAGCACGGACGGCAAGGCCGGTGACGCCCTCTCGGAGGCCAAGGGCTTCACCCCCGAGACCCCGGCGGCGCTGGACCCGCCGGACGGCGCGACCGTGACGCGGATGGTGCAGACCTGGACCCGGCTGAACCTCGGCACCCGCCTGCTCACCCTGCTCGACGTCTCGGGCACGATGGCGCTGCCCGTGCCCGGCACGAACATGACCCGGATGCAGGCCATCAACAAGATCGCCACCGAGGGCCTCGCGCTCTTCCCCGCTGGGTCCGAGATGGGCCTGTGGTCGTTCTCCACGCATCTGGACGGCCAGGGCAAGGACTGGAAGGAGCTCGTCTCCGTGGGGCCGCTCGCCGAGTCGCTCGACGGCGCGCTGCGCAAGGAGGTGCTGGTCAGGACGTTCGCCCAGCTCCGGGCCAGGTCCACCGGCGACACCGGGCTGAATGACACGATCAAGGCGGCGTACGGGCAGCTCACCAAGACCTACCAGCAGGACAAGGTCAACACGCTGCTGATCCTCACCGACGGCGCGGGCAACGACGATCCGGACGGCGGCGTCGGCAACGCCGAGATCGTCCAGTACCTCAAGAAGACCTACAACCCGAAGCGGCCCATCAGCATCCTGCTCATCGCCTTCGGCCCGGACGCCAAGAAGGGCAAGCAGCAGATGGAGACCCTGGCCAAGGCCACGGGCGGCGAGGCGTACATCGCCGAGAACGTCCTGCAGGTCCGCGACTTCTTCCTGCAGGGCATGGAACGCCGCCTCTGCACACCCAACTGCGACGGGTGATCCCGCGCTCCCCATGCCTGTTGGGCATGGGGGGCGAACCTGGCCGATCGAGGCCGCGTCCTCTCCGCGTGGGGCTTGAGTGCCCGTCCTACCTGCGGGAGGGAATCCGTGCCTGGATGGCCGACCATCGATCGCGCCGGAGATCAGGAGCTGGTTGAGGCTCTGCTGCGCGCGGACACCGATGCTCCCGCCAAGCTCTACGACTCCTACGCCGAGCGGCTGTACGACTACGCGGTCTCCCTGGCCGCGGAGGGAGACCTGGCCGCGGACGCCGTGCACGACGCGCTGGTCACCGCGCAGGGGTGCGTCGAGCGGCTCAGGGAGCCGGCGAGGCTGCGGGCCTGGCTGTACGCGCTGACCCGCTTCCAGGTACGCGCCCGGCTGGCGCGCCGCCCCGGCACCCCCGCCGGGGGCCTGCCGCTGCCCGAGGTCGACGGGCACGACGACCCCGAGTTGGCCGACCTGGTGCACGAGACGCTGGGCGAGCTGAGCAGGGGCGAGCGCGAGGTGCTGGAGCTGTCGCTGCGCCACGGCCTGACCCCGTCGGAGGTCGGGGCGGTGCTCGGGCTGACCTCCCGGCAGTCGGCGGCCCGGCTCGGCCGGGCCCGTGACCAGCTGGAGAACGCCGCCGCGGCCGTGGTGCTGGCCAGGACCGGCCGGGCGCACTGCCCGGACCTGTCGGCGATGGTGGACTCCTGGGAGGGGCCGCTCACCCCGCTGCTGCGGCGGCGGCTGTCCGGGCACATCAGCGGGTGCGAGGTGTGCACCGAGGGGCGTCACCGGCAGATCTCGGCGGGACGGCTGCTCGACATGGTGCCGGTGGCGTACCCGGCGATCTCGCTGCGCCGACGGGTGATCGACACCTGCGTCAACCCCGAGCTGGACCAGACCCGCGTGCTGATCACCGATCGCGGGGACAGCTTCGACCGGACGGGGTTCCCCGTGGCCGTCGAGCACGGCCGCTCGCGCCGGCGCCGGCCACGCCGCCTGGCGCCGCTCATGCTGGCGGGCGCGTGCCTGCTGGCCGCGACGGGCGCCATGGTCGTTATCAACGGCCAGGGCGCCTCCGACACCACCACGCTGCGGCCGGCCCCCTCCCCCACGCTCCCGGCGGAGGAGGACCCCACCCCGGAGCCGGTGATCGAGGAGGACGAGCTCACCCCCTCCCCGACGCCGACGCCGAGCCGCACGCCCTCGGCCAGGACCACGCCGAGCCAGCCGCCGACCGCCGCGCGGCCGAGCACCCGGCCCGCCACCCGGGCGGCCACCCGCCCGACGCCGGGGCGCAGGCCGGCGCCCGGTGCCCGGCTCGGCGCCTCGTGCCCGCAGTCGATCAGCGGCGTGGCGAAGATCGGGCTCAGCGCCCGCAACGCCGCGGTCTCCTGGGTGGCGACGGCCTCGCAGGGGCTGGACGTGTTCCCGGCGAGCGGGTCGGTCAAGGCCGGCGGCTCCGTGTCGATCTGGGTGACGGTCGTCGAGCCGAACGACTCCGGCAGCGGCCGCGTCTCCTTCACCTCGAACGGCGGCACCGCGACCTGCTCGCTGTCCTGGCAGGGTGACGGCCCTCGGACCCCCGATTCGCCGACCGACGAGCCGCCGGCCACCGAGGAGCCGACCCAGACGCCGAGCTCCGGGGTCGCGACCTCGTCCGAGGAAGAGCCCGCGGCCGAGTGAAGTGACCAAGAACACGTCAACTCGCAGTAGATCCACAGATTTAGACGACAAACAGGGATAAATCGGACCCTGACTCGTAGATCCCCGGCTACATAGGGCATTCTGGTGTGCTTGGGGACCGTTCGGGGTTGGCGATTACTTGACCGTGTGCTGAAAGTCACACGAGAAAACTCCGCCTGCCGGTAAACCGGAGCGCGTCGCCAAGCGTCGGCATTGACGTGTCCAGGCACGGATTGGTCCCATGAACTGGATCAACCGTGCTTTAACCAGGAAGAGCAGGAGAGAAGAAGGAGATGCTGAAGCAGCACCGCAGAGCGCTGGCCTGGCTGGTCGCGCTCGCCTGCATCGCAGGGGCGGTCGTCGCGCTGTTCGACATCGAGACACCGCTGCGCCCGTTCTTGATCTCCTTGTTCCTTCTCGTCGTTCCAGGGGCGGCGGTGGTGGGACTGTTGCGTGATCGTGACCCCCTGGCCGCCCTATCCGTAGGAGCTGCGGCAAGTCTCGTGCTCAACGTGCTTCTCGCCGAGGCCATGCTGCTCTTCAACGCGTGGTCGCCACGAGCCGGTGTCGCGACTGTCGCCGTGCTCGGCGGGTTCATGTACGTGCTTCGGGTCTTGTACCGGGGGAAGAGCATGCAGACCGAACAGGGGGCCAGGGCAAGGTGAACATCCAGGTAGTTCGGCCAGGAGAGCTCGGGGACTCCGAGCGGGCACGATGGCGGGAGCTGCAGAAGGCCGACCGCAGTCTGGACAACCCGTTCCTGTCGGTCGAGTTCGCCGTGGCGATGGACCGCTTGCGTGACTACGTGAGGGTGGCGGTCATCTCCGACGGGGGCGGCATCGCGGGATTCTTCCCGTACGAGCGGCACAGCTTCGGCATCGGCAAACCGCTCGGCGGCTTCCTCACTACGTGTCACGGTTTGATCTCAGTTCCGGACCTGAAGCTCGACGCGAAGGCCCTGCTGCGCGCGTGCAAGCTCAGCGTGTTCGACTTCGATCACCTGGTCGCGGGGCAGCCGACGTTCGCCCCATACGAGGCCGACGTCCGGCCCGCGCCGGTCATGGACTTCACCGCCGGCTTCGAGGCGTGGATCGAGCAGGTCAAGGCCAACTCGCCGAAGAACCTCAAGACCGTCCGCTACAAGGAGCGCAAGCTCGGCCGCGAGCAGGGCGAGCTGCGCCTCGAGTGGTCCTCGCCCGACCCCGAGGTCCTGCGCACCCTGCTGGCCTGGAAGTCGGACCAGTACCGCAGGACCGGCCGGGTGGACAGGTTCGCGCAGCCGTGGATCGTCGAGCTGACGGACATGATGCATGCCGAGAACTCATCGGACTTCGCGGGTGTCCTGACCATGCTTTATGCCGGGGACGTACCGGTCGCTGGGCATTTCGGCCTCCGTACGGCGACCACGCTTGTAGGGTGGTTCCCCGCCTACGACACCGAGTTCGGCCGCTACTCGCCGGGCATCGTCCACCACCTCCAGATGGCCGAGGCCGCCGCGAACGCGGGCCTGCACATGGTGGACATGGGCAAGGGCGGCAAGGAGTACAAGGACTGGCTCAAGAGCGGGGTCCTGTACGTCGCCGAAGGCCGTATCTCGCGACCGTCCCCCACGGCGGCGGTTCACTGGATGGGCCGAACTCCTTTCAACAAAGCCCGAACAATTGTCATGGATCGGCCGTCTCTTTATAGGGCGGCCGACCGTGTCCTGAAGGGCTTCGGTCGGGTGCGCACCTCGATGCAACAGCAGGAGTCACCCAACGCAGTAACCCAGGAACCAACGGGAGCGCGCTGAGCGCCCCCGAATACCCCCCGGCAGCAGCACCAACCCTCACTCTCCAAGGACCCTTCGATGCACCGTTCGCCGGCTTCGCCATTCCCGCAGCACCCGGGGGTGGTCCCGTCCGGTTCGCAGCGCGGGGTCCCGGAAGGATTTTCCTCGCCATGAGTCCCGAGATAACCAAGCACAACGGCAAGGCCCACTCCTCGCCCCTCCGCTCGATGCCGCCGCCCTCGAGCTTCACCCCGGTGACCCCGCACCTGGCCATCTCACCGACGGTCAGCGTGGTCGTGCCGGCGATGAACGAGGCGGAGAACCTGCCGCACGTCTTCGCCACCATCCCGCAGTGGGTCGACGAGATCGTGCTCGTGGACGGCAACTCCGTCGACGACACGGTCGCCGTGGCCAAGCGGCTGCGGCCGAACGTGAAAGTGGTGATGCAGACCGGCAAGGGCAAGGGTGACGCCCTGGCCGCCGGCTTCGCCGCGTGCACCAGTGACATCATCGTGATGATCGACGCCGACGGGTCGACCGACGGCCGCGAGATCATCAACTTCGTGGGCGCGCTGGTGACCGGCGCCGACTTCGTCAAGGGCTCGCGCTACGCCGCCGGCGGCGGCAGTGACGACCTGACGATCAACCGGCGTCTTGGCAACAAGGTCCTGACCGGCATCGTCAACGTGATGTACCGCACCCAGTACACCGACCTGTGCTACGGCTACAACGCCTTCTGGGCGCGCCACCTGGACGTGCTCGACCTCGACTGCGACGGCTTCGAGGTGGAGACGCTGATGAACGTGCGTGCCGCCAAGGCCGGGTTGAAGGTGCACGAGGTGCCGAGCCACGAGCGCAACCGCATCCACGGCGAGAGCAATCTTCACGTCGTACGAGATGGCTTCCGCGTGCTCAAGACCATCCTGAAGGAGTGGCGTCGCCAGCCCACTCCGCCTCAGCCTGAGCCCGCTGCCACTCCTGCCGCTGACCGAGGCGTCGCTTAAGAAGGAACGTTGTGAACACGTCTGTTGTCATCTGCGTCTACACCGAGGAGCGGTGGGAGGACATCAGGCAGGCTGTCGAGTCGGTCGAGAACCAGACGCGCCCGGCACACGAGCTGATCCTGGTGGTCGACCACAACCCCGACCTGCATCTCAAGCTCAAGCACGAGTACCCGCAGGCCATCGTGGTGGAGAACACGCACGAGCAAGGGTTGTCCGGCGGCAAGAACACCGGTGTGGCCACGGCCAACGGTGAGATCGTCGCGTTCCTCGACGACGACGCGGTCGCCGACGCGGGGTGGCTGGAGGCTTTGGAGGAGGGCTTCCAGGAACCCGGCGTGGTGGGCGTGGGCGGCCGTACCGACCCCCTGTGGGCGTCGGCGAAGCGGCCGCGGTGGTTCCCGTACGAGTTCGACTGGACGGTCGGCTGCACCTACCGCGGCATGCCCGCGGTCAGGGCGCCGATCCGCAACGTGATGGGCGGCAACGCCGCCTTCCTGCGGGACGCCGTGTCCGAGGTGGGCGGCTTCCACAGCGGCATCGGGCGCAGCGTCCAGGGGCGCAAGTCGCGCCCGCTGGGGTGCGAGGAGACCGAGTTCTGCATCAGGCTGAGCCAGCGCAGGCCGGGCTCGGTCATGCTGTTCGAGCCGCGCGCGGTGATCGGGCACAAGGTGTCCAGGCAGCGCGAGCGGTTCGCCTACTTCAGATCCAGGTGCTACGCCGAAGGGCTGTCGAAGGCCCTGGTGACGCGCGAGGTCGGCACGCAGGACGGGCTGTCCAGCGAGCGGGCGCACGCGATGAAGACGCTGCCGCTCGGCGCGCTGCGCGGGGTCGGGGAGGCCCTGAGGGGTGACGTGGGCGGGCTCGGCAGGGCGGCCGCGATCGTGATCGGGCTGGCCTGGACGACCTGGGGTTACGTCGTCGGTTCCGTACGGCTGAAGGTGGCACGATCATGATTCGCGTACCGATCCTGATGTACCACTCGGTCACCGACAAGCCCAACGACGAGACGCGCCCGCACGCGGTGCGGCCCTCCGACCTGGCGGAGCAGCTCGCGTACCTGTCGGAGAGCGGCTTCACCCCGCTCACGCTCGGCGACCTGGTGGCCTCGCTCAACAAGAACAACGGGCGCTCGGTGCCGGCCAAGCCGATCGTGGTGACGTTCGACGACGGCTACGCCGACTTCCACAGCCACGCGCTGCCGCTGCTCGAGCGCTACAACTTCCCGGCCACGGTCTTCCTGACCAGCGGCTGGGTCTCCGACGCGGGCAAGGACGCCGCGGGCCGGCCGCTGGACGGCATGCTGTCCTGGGGCCAGGCCCGCGAGGCCGCCCAGACCGGCATCGAGATCGGCGGCCACAGCCACAGCCACCCCCAGCTCGACCAGCTCCGCACCGAGGAGCTGCGGCAGGAGCTGCGCAGGAACAAGGGCCTGCTGGAGGAGAAGATCGGCGCGCCGGTCGCCACCATGGCCTACCCCTACGGTTACTCCAGCGCCCGCGTACGCCACGAAGTCCGCAAGGCCGGATATTTCGCGGCTTGTGCCGTCAGCAACACGATCGCCGCGGACCGGCACGACATGCTCGCCATCCCCCGGTTGACGGTCGGCAAGGGCACGACCATCAACATGTTCAAGCGCGCCGTCGAAGGCAACGCCGTACCTCTCATCTACCTGCGCGAGCGCATCCTCACCAAGGGGTACGCGGTCGTGCGCAGGACGAGGTACGGGCTGCAGCGGGTGCGCGGAAATGTCTAGCGTCTGGGGGAAAGTCCTGCGCGACCTGCGTAACCCGCTGTTCCGCCAGGGCTACGCGCTCATGTCGAACACCGTCATCACCGGTGTGCTCGGCATGGGCTACTGGTTGCTGGCCGCCCACTTCTACTCGCCCGAGGAGTTCGGCCGGGGGCAGGCGGTCATCACGGCGATGCGGCTGTTCGCGTCGCTGACGGCGCTCGGGTTCGTGGGCGCGCTGGCCCGGTTCCTGCCGGTGGCCGGCCGCCGCACCCCCGAGCTCATCCTGCGCGGGTACGGCCTGGCCGCCGCCACGGGCGGGGTCGCGGCGCTCGGCTTCCTGCTGACGCTGCCCATGTGGGGGAAGACGTACTCGGTGCTGGCCGGGTTCGGGCCCGGGCTGTTCTTCCTGGCGTCCGTGGTGGTGTGGGCCGTGTTCACGCTGCAGGACGTGGTGCTGACCGGGCTGCGGCGGGCCACGTTCGTGCCGCTGAACAACCTGATCTTCGGCCTGGTCAAGATGGGCCTGCTGGTCGCCCTGGCGGGCGCGCTGCCCTCGGGCGGCGTCTTCGTCTCGTGGGTGATCCCGACCGCGCTCGCGCTGATCCCGGTCAACTGGCTGATCTTCGGCGTCGTCGTGCCCCGGCACCTCAAGCACGCCGCCCCGGTGCAGGAGCCGCCCCGGCTGCGCGAGATCGGCCGCTTCCTGGCCGGGGACTTCCCGGGCACGCTGTCGATCCTGGCGATCGTCTACCTGGTGCCCGTGGTGATCGCCACGCAGGTGGGCGAGGCCACGTTCGGGCGCTTCTCGATGGCCCACACGCTGGCCAGCATGATCGAGCTGCTGGCGATGAACATGGCGGTGTCGCTGACCGTCGAGGGCTCCTTCGACAGGGGCAACCTGGCCCACAACTGCCGGCGCGCGCTGCGGAGGGCCTTCATGATCGTCACTCCGATCATCGTGGTGGTCTTCCTCGGAGCGCCGCTGATCCTGCGCATCTTCGGGTCCGAGTTCGCCGAGGAGGGCACGATGCTGCTGCGGCTGATGTCGCTGGCGGTGCTGCCCCGGGTGCTGATCGAGGTCTATCTGAGCGCGCTGCGGGCGCAGAGCCAGGCGCGGCTGCTGGCGATCGTGCAGATCGGTCTGGCGGTGCTGGTGCTGGTGTCCACGGTGGCACTGTTCCCTCACTTCGGGGTGAACGCCGTGGGGTACGGACTGTTGCTCAGCGAGGTGCTCGTCGCAATTTTGATCTTTGGAAATCTGCGTAAAATTCTCAGAACCGGCGAAACTGGTAGGTCGGCTGTCACCCAGGGGTCGTCCGGGGCCGCATGATGGTCAACGTGAGGCAACGGGACGGCGATGGCATGACAAAGGGGATCCCCGGCTCCTCGGACGTGCGTGGGGACAAGGAGGAGTCAGACGTGCCCTTCGATCCGGAAGCTACGGGAGTCATCCCGAAGCTGACGTTCGAGACCCCGCCGTCGGGCGAGGGTTCCGGCTCGGCTGAGGACTCCGCGAAGAGCGCCGCCGAGGAGGGTGCCCCCGAGGAGGGTGCAGAGCCGAACGCGGACACGACCACCGCGTTCCGGCTCCCCGTACACATCGGGCACCCGCCCACGGCGGAGGAGGCGGACGCCGCTTCCGCCGGGACGGTGTCCACCCCCGTCCAGCGGGACGAGGACACCTCGGCCGCCCCCGAGACGGCTCCCACCAACCCCGGCCTGCGCTCCCAGCCCGCCGGCGGCCCCCAGCCGGGCCCGGGCACCCGCCCTCAGCCCGCCGGCGGCCCTCAGCCGAGCGATGGCCCGCGCCCTCAGCCCGCCAGCGGCCCTCAACCCGCCGGTGAGGCGCGGCCCGGGGCGGCGGCCGGTGCGAAGCCGGGTGCCACCGGTGCGAAGCCGGGTGCGAAGTCTGGTGCGACGTCCGGGCCGGCTGCCGGGAGATCCGGCACGGGCACGTCTGGCGCGCCTTCAACGACGGGCTCGCCGGGTGACGCTTCCCCGACGGGAGCGGCGGCTGCCGGGACGGTGGGGGCGGCATCCCCCGCCGACGCACCCGCCAAGGGATCCGCGCCCGCCAAGGGACCTGTGCCCGCCAAGAAGCCGTCCGCAGCCGGACAGCCCGGGAAGGGAGCGTCCGACGCTGCGTCGTCTCGCGGCGCGTCGCCCGTCGCGGGGACCCAGCCCATGACTTCGGCCGCGCCATCTGGCTCGGCCTCCACCGGCGCGCCACCCGCGGGCGCGCCACCCACCGGCGAGCGACCGGCAGGTGGGCAGCCCGCCGGCGGGCCGGCCGCCGGAGCGGCGCCCGCAGGCGGGCCGTCCAAGGGTTCGGCGGACACCGGGGCATCGGCCAGCCGGCCGGGCGCTGGTGGGGCGGCATCGGAGCGGACGCCCACCGGTGGGGCGGGCGCGGGAACGCAGCCCATGGAGACGCACGGTGCTGGAGCACCGGCCAAGGGGGCATCAGGCGCCGCAAGGCCCGCCACCGGAGCGCCGGCCGCCAGCCCTTCAGTCGCCCCGGGATCCGCCTCTGGAGCGCCGGCCGCCGCAGGACCTGCCGCTGGTGGGTCCGCGACCTCGGGGACGGCCGCCGGAAGGCCCACCCCCGGAGGCCCCGCAGCCGGAGGCCCTGCCGGTGGAGGTCCCGCCGGTGGAGGTCCCGCCGGTGGAGGTCCCGCCGGTGGAGGTCCCGCCGGTGGAGGTCCCGCCGGTGGTGGGACGGCTCCTGGAGGGGCTGGGAGTGGGGCTTCGGGAGGGGCGCGGGGGCTGGGGAGCCTTGTGCAGCCGCCTCCTGCGCCGGCTCAAGGGGTCGGGGTGCCGTTGCGGGCCCCCGGCGGGCCGCAACCCGGGGCGCGGCCTCAGCCGCAGAAGGCGGCGGGGAAGCCGCGTGGCCTGGGTGCTCGGGTGGGGCAGCTGGTCTCCAGCGCGCCCACATGGCTGCCGGTGCTGCTGGTCCTCGAGGGCCTGGTCATGTACATCCTCGCCCTCAAGGTGCCTCCGGGTCCCCTGCGCGGCGTGGATCCGACCGAGATCGACGGCCTCGGGCTGATCTCGGCGCTCCCGGCCACCGCGTTCATCGCCATCCTGATCATGATCGTGTCGTTCTTCATCACGGTCACCCAGAGCACCGACCGCAAGTTCCTGCTGCTGTTCCAGATCGCCGCGATCACCTTCGCCCTGCACGGCGCGGGTGCGCTGGTGGCCGAGGAGCCGCGGTTCCCGACCGCGTACATCCATGCCGGTTTCGTGGAGTTCATCGGCAGGACCGGCGAGACGGCGATCAACATCGACGCCCGCATGGGCTGGCCGGGCTTCTTCGCGTTGTTCGCGTTCGTGACGAAGGCCGCCGGCATCACCGACATGACGACGATCCTGCAGTGGACGCCGCTCCTGTCGAACCTGCTCTACCTGCTCCCCTTCGTGCTGATCCTGCGCCAGGTGGTGGCCACCACGCGGGCGCGGTGGTTCGCGGCGCTGCTGTTCGTGCTGGTGCAGTGGATCGGGCAGGACTATTTCTCGCCCCAGGGGTTCACCTTCGCCCTCTATCTGGCGTTCGTGGCGATCCTGTTGCGATGGTTCGGGCGGGTGGAGCCGCGTACGAAGCCGGTCCCGCCCAAGGGCCTGCGCAGGCTGCTCGGCAAGCTGGACGCGATGACGCCGGGCGAGCTGGCGAACACCGGGACGTTCCGGGCCGACAAGCTGCTCATGCTGATGATGCTGGTGGCGCTGTTCGTGGCGTCGGTGGCCTCGCACCAGATCACGCCGTTCATGATGCTCGGCGTGGTGACGGCGTTCCTGATCTTCAGGCGCACCACGCTCACCTGGGCGCTGCCGTTCTTCCTCGGCCTGATGGTGCTGGCCTGGATCAGCTACATGACGGTGGGCTTCTGGGCCAGCCAGATCGACACGATCTTCGGCGGCCTGGGCAACATCCTGCAGAACCTGCGCAGCAACACCGGCGACCGGATCGAGGGCAGCGACCCCGCGCACGCGATGGTGCTGCAGGCCCGCCTGGGCATCCTCGCGGTGATCCTGGCCTGCGCGGCGGCCGGGCTGTTCCGGCGGTTGCGGCGCGGGGTGTTCGACCGCTCGGCGCTGATCCTGCTGTGCGTGCCGGTGCTGGCGCTGGGGCTGCAGAGCTACGGCGGCGAGATCGGGCTGCGGATCTACATGTTCGCGCTGCCCGGCGCGTGCCTGCTGGCCGCGTACGCGTTCTTCCCCAACCTGCCCGCCGACAGCGCGGACGTGCGCGAGGAGACCGTGCCGCTGCGCAAGCGGAACGTGCGGTTCAACCCCGAGCTCACGAAGAAGATCTCGCTGGTGCTCGCGGCGTGCTTCGCGGTCATGTTCGCGATGGCGTTCCTGGTGGCCAGGTACGGCAACGAGAAGTTCGAGCGGGTCACCAGCGGCGAGGTGGCCGCCCTGCACTACGTCTACGACCACGACAAGCCCAGCGCCCGGGTGCTCTACCTGGTGCCCAAGGAGGGGCCGGAGGTCACCCCGACGCTGCCGTGGGGCGAGCGGGACGTCGAGCTGGTCAGCTTCGGCACGCAGGCGCTGGTGTTCAAGGACCCCACGCAGATCGCCAAGGCGGTGCAGAAGCTCAAGGAGCAGCCGCGGAACTCGTACCTGATGGTGAGCCGCGGCCAGGTGAGTTACCTGCAGCTCAACGAGGGTTATCCGGCCGACTGGGGCGAGAAATTCCGTGCGGCGCTGGACAAGTCGCCCGATCTGAAGCGGGTCTTCTCCAACGAGGACGCGGCGCTCTACACCTGGAAGACGTTCGTCAGGGGCACCGAGATCCCGGAGCCGAACCCGTACAAGGGGCGCGGCGACCCCAGCTCGCCCTGGACCCCGGTGGGCATCGGGGCGCTGGGGGTGACCTGGGTGGCGCTCTTCGGCTACGAGATCATCCGGCTCAACGGCCCGAACCGGGCGCCGAAGGCCCGCAGACGCCTGTTGTTCCTGGCGGTGCCGGCCTTCGTGGTGGCGCTGGCGGTGATCATCGAGCGATTCATCTATATCGCGCAAAATAACTGAATTCACAGGAAACACTCAGCTTGTGCGGGATGATGTCCTCCGATGAGGGCACAGCAGACACATCCCGCCAGGCCGGACATACGACCCACGGCAGCGAGAATCGCCTCCGTCGACGCCTTACGGGGTTTCTCGCTGCTGGGCATCCTCGTCGTGAACATCGCCTTCCTGGCCTCCGGCTACCGGATGGCCGGGATGGCGGAGCCCGCCTTCGACTCGTCCCTGGACTGGGGCGTGCGGTGGGTCGTGACGCTGTTCCTGGAGAACAAGTTCTACCTGCTGTTCTCGTTCCTGTTCGGCTACAGCTTCACGCTGCAGGTCGACTCGGCCAGGCGGCAGGGGCGGCCGTTCGTCCCGATGTTCCTGCGCCGGCTGGCGGGGTTGTTCCTGCTCGGGCTGGCGCACGCGGTGCTGCTGTTCCCCGGCGACATCCTGACGACGTACGCGGCCGTGGGGCTGGCCCTGCTGATCTTCCGCGCGATCCGGCCGCGGACGGCGGTGCTGCTGGCCGTCGCGCTGACGCTGCTGCTGGCGCTCGGCTTCGTGCTGCTGGCGGTGCTGGCCTCGGCGGGGCTGGACATGTCCGGCCGGTTGGCGGACGAGTCGGCGCAGGTCGCCGCGTCGAACTCGGCCCTGGGCGGCGGGTTCTGGCAGATCGTCTCCGAGCACCTCAGGAAGCTGTCGCTGATCATCGTGGCGCGGGTGTTCTTCCAGGGGCCGGCGGTGCTGGCGGCGTGCCTGATCGGCCTGGCGGTCGGCAAGCTGGGTGTGCTACGCGACGTGGCGGCGTACACGGGGACGCTGCGCAGGCTGCAGTGGATCGGGTTCCCGGTCGGGCTGGCGGGCGCGTTCTTCTACACGCTGTCGGCGTGGACCGGCTCGGTGCACAAGTTCTGGGGCGAGGCGGTGGACCTGGTGACGGCTCCGCTGCTGGCGGCGGCGTACGCGGCCACGTTCCTGCGGGTGCTGCCGTACGTGCCGCGGGTGGCGCGGGCACTGGCCGCGCCCGGCCGGATGGCGCTGTCGAACTACCTGGCGCAGTCGCTGATCTGCGCGCTGATCTTCACCGGGTACGGGCTGGCGCTGCTGGACCGGGTCAGCCCGCCGCTGGAGGTGCTGATCGCGCTCGGCATCTTCGCCGCCCAGGTCCTCTACAGCCGCCGATGGCTCAGGCGGCACCGGTACGGCCCCGTGGAGTGGTTGCTGCGCTTCCTGACCTACTGGCGCAGGCCGGCGGCCGGTAAATGAGATGAGACCGGCGGCGGGCATCGGAACAATGGACTGGTATGCGCCACTGGCCCGTACTCAACCTGCGCCTGACCACGCCCCGCCTGGAGCTGCGGCTGCCCACCCTCGACGACCTCGACGAGCTGGCCGACCGGGCCCTGGAAGGCGTCCACGACCCCGAGCGGATGCCGTTCGGGGTGCCGTGGACCGACGTGCCCGCGGCGGAACTGCCGGGTGACGTCATCCGCTACCAGCTCGGGGTGATCGCGCGGTGGCGGGCCGAGCAGTGGTGCTGCAACTTCGTGGTCGTCCACGAGGGACGGGTGATCGGGACCCAGGACCTGTCGGCGCACCAGTTCGCGGTCACCCGCGAGGTGCACACGGGCTCCTGGCTGGGCCGCGCCCACCAGGGCAAGGGGCTGGGCACGGAGATGCGCGCCGCCGTGCTGCACCTGGCCTTCGCGGGGCTGGGAGCCCTGACGGCGGCCTCCAGCGCCTTTCTGGACAACCCCGCCTCACTGGGCGTCTCGCGCAAGCTCGGCTACCGGCCCAACGGGGTCTCGGTCCACGAGATACGCGGGCGGCGGGCCGAGCAGCAGCAGCTCCGGCTCGACCGGGACGGCTTCACCGCTCCCGTCCCGGTCGAGATCCACGGCCTGGAGCCGTGCCTGCCGCACTTCGGGCTGGCCTGAGGACCCTCAGGGCTCGAGGAGGCGGGGGGCGGCGAACGTGGTGTTGTCGATGATCGCGTCCATCCGCCCGATCGGGTCCGCCTCGCGCAGATAGACGCGCTCGGCCACCAGGTACCGGTCGCGGTGGACGGACTCGGCGTCCGAACCGGCCCAGTCCTGGTCGCGGGCGGTGCCCCGGCGTACCGACAGCTCGGCGTCCACCTCCAGCCAGATCCGGAAGTCCCAGTAGCCGTCGATCTCGGGGCGGAACGCGAACACGCCGTCCACGATCAGCACCGAGTCCGGGGCCAGCGGCGTCGTGGTCGCCGAGTGGTCCACCTGCGTCAGCGGGTCGATGGAGCACAGCGCGCAGGACGTGGCCTCCGGTGAGCGGCCGGGCGCCAGCAGCAGGCGCTCGACCGACTCGTAGTCGTAGGCGTTGCGGTAGTAGCCCTCGCCCGACTCGCGGTCGTACAGGTGCCGGTCCTTCCAGGGCCGCTTGAAGTCGTCCAGGGTGGCGCGGAGCACGGGCCGGCCCGACGCGGCGACCCGCGCGGCCAGCTCGTGCCCGAAGCTGGTCTTGCCCGCGGCGGTGAACCCGTCGATGCCGACGAGCAGCCGCCCGGCACCGGCGTCCAGGACGCGGCCGGCGAGCTCCGCCACGAGCGCGGTGCGCTCCGCGGAGGCGGCGGGAGGACACGGCTGCCGCCACGTCGAGACCGAACAGTGCACTTGTGCCGAAGAAGGACCCACGCGCACAACCTATCCGGGGGTCGACCCCGTCATACTCCAGGGCTACACCGCAGGTCCACTCTCCGGTGGGACGCCGGTTACGGGGTGCCGTCCATACGTTCGGCACATGCCTTTCCGCCCGTTTCGCGCCCTGCTCACCGCGCTCGTCGCCGCCTCGGTGGCCGCGCCGATGTCGAGCTCGGAGGTCCCGGCCCCCGCGCCGGTCCGGCCGCCGGAGGGTCTGACCGAGGCCCGGTACGCCGCCGTCCGCCAGGACATCCGCGCCGCCGGGCGGATGGCCGCCGAGCACGGCCACGCGCGCCGGGCGGAGGCGCTGCGCGCCATGGCGGATCCGGCGCGCCGCTTCCTGTTCTTCGACGGCCGCGACGGCGGCAGGACCGCGGAGGTCTTCGGCGACCTGGCCGGGGCCGAGCGGGTCGCCGTGCTCGTGCCCGGCTCGGACACCAGCCTCGACCGGTACGCCCGCTTCCGCGCCGGCGCGCAGGCCCTGCAGCGGGAGCTGGGCGGCCGGGCCGCCGTGGTCGCCTGGCTGGGCTACAAGACCCCCGAGACGCTCGGCGCCGCCGTCCTCACCACCCACCGCGCCGACGAGGCGGTGCCCCCGTTGCGGGCGCTCGTACGGGAGCTGGGCCCCGCCAGGGTCTCCCTGCTGTGCCACTCCTACGGCGCGGTCGTCTGCGGCCGGGCCGCCCCCGGGCTGGGCGGCGTGGCGAACATCGTCCTGTACGGCGGCGCGGGCACCGGCACCACGGCCCCGCTCCGCACGTCCGCCCCCGTCTGGGCCGCCCGCGCGAGCGGCGACTGGATCGCCTACGTGCCGCACGTGCACTTCCTGGCCCTGGGACCCGGCCTGGACCCGCTCTCACCGGAGTCCGGCACCCGGACCTTCCCGGCGGGCGACGGCGGCCACAGCGACTATCTGAGGCCCGGCTCCCTGCCCCTGCGCAACATCGCCGCGATCGTCACCGGCCATGCGTGACCTCCTCGGCCGGATCGACGCGGCCACCCCGGCCGGCCGCGACCGGGGGCTGGACGGGCTGCGCGCCCTGGCCGTCCTGGGCGTGGTGCTCGGCCACTGGCTGGTGACGGCCCTGGTGGTCGACAGCGGCACGGTGCGCGCGGCCAGCCCGCTGCGTGAGCTGCCCCGGCTCGCCCCGGTCTCCTGGCTGTTCCAGACGCTGGCGGTGTTCTTCCTGGTGGGCGGGCTGGTCGCGGCGCGCGGCCGGGCCGGCTCGGGCGAGGGTTACCGGAGGTGGCTCGGCGGGCGGCTGGCCAGGCTGTTCCGCCCGGTCGCCGCCGTACTGGCGGTGTGGGCGGTGATCGCGGTGGCGATGCTCGCCGCCGGCACGGGGCTGGACACCGTGCGCACGCTGGCCGAGCTGGTGTGGTCGCCGCTGTGGTTCCTGCTGGTCTTCGCGGTGCTGACGGCGGCGACCCCGGTGGCCGCCCGGCTGCACCCGGCCTGGCCGCCGGCCGCCGTGGCGGTCGTGGACCTCCTCAGGTACGGCCTCGGCGGCCCCGCCTGGCTCGGCTGGGTGAACGTCCTGGCCGGGTGGCTGGTGCCGTACTGCCTGGGCGCCGCCTGGGGCCGCGACGGCGGCCTGCCGGGGCGCGGGACGGGATGGGCGCTGCTGCTCGGCGGCACGGCCGCCACCGCGGCACTCGTTCTGTGGGCCGGTTACCCGGCGGCCATGGTCGGCGTGCCCGGCGCGGAGATCTCGAACCTCGACCCGCCCACGCTCGCGGCCGTCACCTTCGGCCTGGCCCAGTGCGGGGCGGCGGTGCTGCTGCTCGGCCCCCTGCGCCGGGCCCTGCGGCGGCCCGTGGCCTGGGCCGCCGTAGCGCTGGTCAACCTCTCGGCGATCACGATCTTCCTCTGGCACCAGACGGCGATGATCGCCGTCACCGCCCTCGGCCTGCTCGGCGGCCAGGCGCTCACCGGGCTGCACACCGCTCCGGACTCCGCCGTCTGGGTGCTGGCCCGCCTGGCCTGGCTGCCGGCGTTCTGCGTGGCTCTGGCGGCCTGCTGGGCGGCCTTCCGCGGGTACGAGGTCAGGCGCCGCCGCGCCCGGACCACTTGATCTCGTACGGCGCCAGGGTGACCTGCCGCCCGTCCACGGTGGCCGTGACGTCGCGGTCGGAGGTGTTCACCATCACGACCTGGCGCTCCTGCCCCATCGCCTTGATCTTGGGGTCGGAGGACTCCACCTCCTGAACCTGCACCCCGGCCGGGAACCACTTGGTGAAGCCGCTGAGCAGCCCCGCCATCGGCAGCTCGCCGCCGACCTTGGGCGACCAGAGGCAGCCGGGACAGTCGCCCTCGTCCTTCAGCTGCGGGTTCCAGTAGAGGGCGGTGTTGACCCCGCTCTTGGCGAACTCCATCAGCGCGGTCGCCTGCACGGCCGTCCGCTTCTCCTCGGTCCACTGGGAGTTCTCCGGCTCGACGTACCATTCGGCCCACCACACCGGCAGGTCGTCGCTCTTCTGTCGCAGCCAGGTGGTGATGGCGCTGAACTTGGCCTGGGCGGCGAAGTCGTTGGGCACGTTGCCCTTGTCGTTCGTCATGGAGGCGCCGTCGACGACGATGAAGTCCGCGCCCTTCTTGTTGTCGATCCAGTACTGGATGGCGTCCAGCGCGCGCTGGTCGATCGTTCCCCACGGCCCGCTCAGGTCGGACGGCCCGCCGCGCGTGTTGCTCTCGACCGGGATGTACGGCCCGCCGACCTGGATGTCCTTGTTGACCTTCTTCAAGGCCGTGTAGACCTTGTTGTACATCTCGGTGTAGCCCTCGGCGTCCCACCGGTTGGTCGTCGGGTCCCAGAAGCCCTTGAACTCGTTCCACACCATGTAGTGCTTGACCGTCGGGTACTGCTTGGCCACCCGCGTCGCGAGCTTCGCGAAGTCGTCGAAGTGCTCCTTCTCGGGGGCGACCGTGTGGTTCTTGCTCCAGTCCGTACGCCCGGCCTGCCCGCCCTTCATCCAGTCGGGCGCGCAGCAGAGCGTGACCACCGGCACGGCCCGCGTGTCCGCCATGAACGTCAGCCGCCGGTCCAGGTCACGGAAGTTGAACTGCCCGGGGCTGGGCTCGGGGTTGCCGACGCCCCATCCCATGATGTGCTGGTTCTGCAGCATCGGGACCCGGCCGAGCACGCCCTTGGCCTCCTCCACGACCTGCTGCGGCTCGTTGTCCGCGCTGTACTGCGTGTGGGTGATGCCCCAGCGCGGCCAGTTCGACAGCGCGGGCGGCTCCTCCAGCTTGGGCGCGGGCTGGGTGGGCACCGTCGTGGCCACGTCGCTGCCCTTGAACTCGCTGCGGGCCTTGGTGCGGATCGCGGCGTAGACCATGATGCCCGCCACCAGTACGACCGCGAGAATCCCTGCTCCAAGTGCGATCGGCCATGGCGATCGCCTGCGCGCGTGTCGGCCGTCGGTCGGAATCACTGGACGCTCCTCATCCTCGCGAGACGTGTGAAGGGGGGATCACGAACTTACAAGGTTCGCCAACGTGCAAGGGCTGGGCAGAAGCCCAGCCCTTATTACGCTAATCGTCCCGCTTGCAAGCCACTTGCCGTCAATCTGCAGCTGGCGGCCGCTGTCCCCCCGCGGGACCGGGCACCCCGGCATAGCGGTAGGGCACGGGTTGCCGGCCCGGCTGCACGATGAGGAGCGTGCCGGGAGTCTCGGCGTAGAAGGCGGATTCGACGGCGGCGGCCACGTCCTCGGCCGTCAGCAGGGGGAAGCCCGCGTTGACGAACATCTCCCGCGCCTCGGCCACCAGGGGCGTGTCGGTGAAGCCCGGGCAGACCGCGCCGATGCGGATGTTGTCGGCGGACAAAGGCTCGGCCAGCGCCCTGACCAGACCCACGACGGCGTGCTTGGTCATCGTGTAGATGGGGTCGCCGGCGAAGCCGACGAGCCCGGCCAGCGACGCGGTGACCACGATCGCCCCGCCGCCGGAGCGGACGAGCAGCGGGACGCTGGCGCGCACGCCGAACACCACACCGTCCATGTTGACCCCGACCACCTGGCGGTAGCGCGCGAGGTCGAAGTCCGCCAGATCCACCCGCCCGGTGATGCCGGCGTTGAGGTGGACCAGGTCGAGCCGCCCGTAACGCCGCTCGGCCAGCGCGACGGCCTCCAGCGAGGCCTCCTCCGTGCTGACGTCGGCGGCCAGCCAGGCGCCGTCCACCTCCTTGGCCAGCCGCTCCGCGCCCTCACCGTCGAGGTCGACGAGGACGCACTTGACGCCGCCCGTCGACAGGCGCCGGGCCACGGCGGCCCCGATGCCGCTCGCCGCTCCGGTGATCAGTGCAACTGTGCTCATGGCGCTCCTTACGGGGGGGTCGATCCCGTGGTCGAGGCGGTTCAGGGCTGGTCGAGCATGCGATGCGCGCGGGAGATCAGGGTGGGTACGGCGGAGCCGATGCGGTCGAATCCCTCTCCGACGGTCTTACCCTGCCGGAAGCGGGCGTGGATACCCTCCACGATGACCGCCAGCTTGAAGTTACCGAAGGCCACATAGAACCCGAGGTCCGAGATGTCCCGGCCTGACACCTTGGTGTAGTGGCTCGCGAACTCGGCGGCGTTCATGAACCCGGGCGCCACCGTCACGTCCCCGGCCACCGGGATCGCCGCCCGCTCGTCGTCCCCGCGATCGTGCCAGTAGGTGAGCGTGAGCCCCAGGTCGGCCAGCGGGTCCCCGAGCGTGGACATCTCCCAGTCCACCACGGCCGCGATCTCCAGGTTCCCGAGCCGCAGCAGCGTGTTGTCCAGCCGGTAGTCGCCGTGCACCAGCGTGCCGGCGGCCTCGGCGGGCAGCCGCTCGCGCAGGCGCTCCACGAGCCGGTAGTAGTCGGGCAGGTCGGCCGTCTTCGACCGCTCCCACTGCTGGCACCACCGGTCGAGCTGCCTGGCCATGTAGCCCTCCGGCCGCCCGAAGTCGGCGAGGCCCACCTCGCGGTAGTCGACCGCGTGAATCGCGGCCAGCACCTCGGCCAGCCGCTCCGACAGCCGCCGGGTCTGCTCGGGCGTCGGGTCGCCGAGCTGCTCCCTGGTCCGTACGGCCGCGCCGTCCACGTACCCCATGAGATAGAACGGCGCCCCGATCACGTCCTCGTCGGCGCAGAACGCGACGGGCTCGGGCACCGGCACGGGCGTGGGTGCGAGCGCCGAGATGACCCGCCACTCGCGCCGCATGTCGTGGGCGGTGGGGAGCACGTGACCGAGCGGCGGCCGGCGCAGCACCAGCCGGGGCCCGGCCGTCTCGACCAGGTAGGTCAGGTTCGACCTGCCGCCCGAGATCAGCGAGACGGACAGGGGCTCGCCGGCGTCGGGGACGTTCCGGCCCATCCACGCGACCAGGCTGGGGTGGTCGATGCCAGGTACGGTCATGGACACACATTAGAACGTCACTCGGTCCTGAACACCAGCTGGGAGTTCTGTAACGTTCCCAGAGCTGCGGCTATGGCATCCGGTGAGATCCTTTACCCTGTCAGTACACCCCTGGCCACGTTGCTGGACAGAGAGTGCTTGCTGACAGTAGGAGCCCATGCGCGTCACCCTTGCCCTACCTCGTGAACTGGGCCGATCCGAAGTGAGCCGATGGCGTGCCCTGCAAGAAGCCGACGCCGCCTTCGACAATCCCTTCTTGTCACCAGAATTCACCCTCACGGTGGGCGAACTCCGAGAT
The DNA here is from genome assembly GCF_040674815.1 of Nonomuraea sp. NPDC049709. Classification (NCBI taxonomy): domain Bacteria; kingdom Bacillati; phylum Actinomycetota; class Actinomycetes; order Streptosporangiales; family Streptosporangiaceae; genus Nonomuraea; species Nonomuraea sp. NPDC049709. Next base: position 174,505 of record NZ_JBFANM010000009.1, on the reverse strand, counting down.
GTCGTACGTGTCGCCGTCCTCCACGACGGTCCGGAAATCGTGGGCTTCTTCCCCTTCGAGCGGCATCCGATGGGCATCGGCAAGCCGGTCGCGGCTGGGCTGACCGACGCGCAGGGGCTGGTGTACGTCAAGGACCTCGAGATCGACCCGAGGCGGCTGATCAAGGCGTGCGGGCTGGCGGTCTACGAGTTCGACCACCTCGTGTCCGGGCAGCCGCTGACGAACTGCCGCCACGAGAAGCACCCGTCGCCGATCATCGACCTGCGTGACGGCTGGGAGCGCTACACGGAGACGCTCAGGCGACACTCCGGCAAGACGTACAAGTCCACCCTGGCCAAGTCGCGCAAGCTGCAGCGCGAGGCGGGGCCGATGCGCCACGACTACGCGACCACCGACCTGGCGCCCCTGCGCACGCTGCTGGGCTGGAAGACCGACCAGTACCGCCGCACCGGCCGCACCGACAGGTTCGCGCACCAGTGGATCGTGGAGCTGGTGGAGCGGCTGCTGGCCACGCAGTCCGAGAGCTTCGCCGGGGTGCTGGACATGGTCTACGTGGACGACCGGCCGGTGGCCGGGCACTTCGGGCTGCGCACGCGCACGACGCTGGCCGGCTGGTTCCCCGCCTACGACACCCACTTCGCCAAATACTCCCCCGGCCTCATCCACCACCTGGCGATGGCCGAGCGGGCCGCCGAGTCCGGCATCGCGATCATCGACATGGGCCGGGGCCAGAAGGAGTACAAGGACAAGCTCAAGAACGGCGAGCTGGAGGTGGCCGAGGGCCGGGTGGCCCGGGTCGGCGCGGCGGCGGGCGTCCACTGGATGATGCGGGTGCCGGTCCGCAAAACTCGGGCAACCGTAATGGCCAATCCGTTGTTGCTCAAAACCGCTGACAAGGCATTGAAAACGTACGGAAGACTGCGTACTGTCCTACAAGGGTGAAACGCATCGCAGAGCGCACGGGCCGTCACTGCCTGTCGCTACCGTCCAACCGGCTCGGCCTCTACCTGGCACTACGCCACTGGTGCCCGCCGGGTCAGCGGCTGCTGATGTCCCCGATCTCGGCAGACGAGATCCTCTTCCTCGTGCTGGCGGCCGGGCTGCGCCCGGTGATCGCCCCGCTCTCCCCCCGTGACGGCAACATCGACGTCTCGCGGGTCGACCTCGACGGGGTGGACGCGGTCCTGACGACCAACCTGTACGGCCTGCCCGACGACGCCCCCGCCTTCGCCGGGAAGACGCTGATCGAGGACGTGGCGCACGCGATGGAGACCGACCTCGGGGGGCGGCCGCTGGGGACCTTCGGCCGGGCCGGGGTCTTCAGCCTGTCCAAGCACCCGGGCGCCGGCTCGGGCGGCGTGCTGGCCGTCGAGGACGAGTCCGACCTGAAGGCCCTGACCCGGGCCCGCGACGAGCTGCTGACCCGGGGCTCGCTGCGGGCCGACCTGATGAGCGTCGCGACCTCCATGGCCCGCCAGGCGGCGCTGAAGCTCGACCTCGTACGCCCCGCGCTCAAGCTCATGCGCCGCCTCGGCATGCAGGAGGAGCGCGAGGGCTTCCGGATCGCCCTCGACCCGGAGGGGCTGGAGCTCGCGCTCAAGCAGGTTCCCGCGCTGCCGCCCTTCGACCGCTGGGTGCGCGCCGACCTCCACCCCTACCGCGCCCGCCGGGGCCGCCTGGTGCGCTGGTACCAGCGCCGGCGCCTGACCACCGTCCCCGGCGACCGGGCGCGCCGGCTGGCGGGCGTGCAGCGCCTGGCCGAGCTGCCCACGGTCGCGCCGGCCGTGCTCGACGACCTCTCCCGGCCGCTGTTCCGGGTGCCGCTGCTGGTGCGCGACCGGGACGCGGCCATCGCCGAGCTGGAGCGGAACGGGGTCTCGACGGGCTACCTGTACGACCCGCCGTACGACGACTACGCCCCCGCCTTCGCCGAGCCCTCCCCCGACCAGCGCCCGGCGCGCTGGTGGGCCCGCCACGTGCTCCCGGTGGACCCGATGTTCACCGCGCGCTCGCTGCCCGTGCTGCGCCGCCTGGAACCGCCCGGGACCGGGCCGTACGAATGAGCCCGGCGAGAGTCCGGCAGCCGCGCCGGATGTCGGGCAGGGAGGCGGAGCCGTACCCGATCACCACGCCGTGCAGGCTCAGGTCGCCGTGATGGTGGCGGCCGGTGGAGTCGAGCAGGACGCCGTGCTCCCTGGCCCGCTCGACCAGGCCGGGCACCACGGCGGCGGGCAGCTCGGCAAGGACGTGCAGCCCGGCCGTGTCGCCGCGCAGGCGGCAGACCGGGCCGAGGATCTCGACGACGGCGGCCCGGCGGCGGGCATATTCCAGGCGCATCCGGCGCAGGTGCCGGTCGATGTCGCCGCGCTCCAGCAGGGCGGCCACGGCCTGCTGGACGGGGCCGCTGGTGCGGTCGCCCACCGCGCGGCGCAGGTCGGCGATCCGGCCTACCAGCCCGGGCTCGCCGACCAGCCAGCCCACGCCCACGTCCGGCGCGAGGATCTTGGACAGCGTGCCGAGCAGCACCACCCGGGAGGGGTCGAGGCCGTAGAGCGCGGGCAGCGGGGCGACGTCGTAGCGGAACTCGGCGTCGTAGTCGTCCTCCACGATCGTCGCGCCCGTGGCCCCGGCCCAGGCCAGCAGCCGCTCCCTGCGCGGGATCGGCAGCCGGCCGCCCAGCGGGTACTGGTGGGCGGGCGTGGTGTAGACCACGCGCAGGTCGCCGGGGAGGCCGTCGACGATCACACCGTCCGCGTCCACCGGGCACGGCACCACCTCGGCGCCCCTGGCCGCGAACACCGTGCGCGCCACGTGGTAGCCGGGATCCTCCACCCCGGCCCTGGCGCCGGGGCCGAGCAGGGCCAGCGCGCACAGGTCGAGGCCGTTGCCGGTGCCCCGGGTGACCAGGATGTTCTCCGGGCCGACGGCCATGCCCCGGGCGCGCCTGAGGTGGTCGGCGAGCAGCTCGCGCAGGTGCGGCAGGCCGTACGGGTCGGGTGAGTCGCCGGGCGGCAGGTCGGCGGCCTTGCGCCAGGCCCGCTTCCACGCCGCGCGGTCGTAGTCGCGCACCCAGGGCTGGCCGGGCCGCAGGTCGATCCAGTCGGCCGGGGGCGGCGGCGGGGCGGGGACGTACGCGCTCTCCCTGGGCGGCCTGGGCGTCGCCTCCATCTCGGCCACGAACGTGCCCGAGCCGTGCCGCCCGTCCAGCCAGCCCTCCGCATAGAGCTGCTGGTACGCCTCCGTCACCACGGTCCTGCTCACCGCGAGCTGGGCGGCCAGGGCCCGGGTGGAGGGCAGCCGCTCGCCGGGGGCCAGCGTGCCGTCCAGCATGGCGTGGCGCAGCCAGCCGGCGAGCTGCGTGGTGAGTGGTTCGGCCGAATCCCGCGACAGGGACACCGGCAGGTCAACATGGGTGCGCACGAAAGTGGTCTCTATGAAGGGGCTGGTAGTGGCCCTACAGGATAGGTCCACTTCGTCGTTACGGTCGAATCATGCTCTCCACCACACCGCGCACCACCCTGGGCCGCGAGAAGCAGCGCGGCAGCACCGACCGGAACGACCTCTACGAGGTGCTCGACACCGGCCTCATCTGCCACCTGGGTGTGGTCGTGAACGGCCACCCCATGGTCGTCCCCACCGGTTACGGGCGCGTCGGCGAGACCCTCTACCTGCACGGCTCCACCGGCGCGACGTCGCTGCGCGCCGGCGACGGCACGGACGTCTGCGTGACGGTCACGCACCTGGACGGCATCGTGCTGGCCCGCTCGATCTTCCACCACTCCGTCAACTACCGCTCGGCGATCATCTATGGCCCGGCCCGGCTGGTGACGGACCCCGACGAGCGCATGGAAGGGCTGCGGGCCCTGGCCGAGCAGCTCGCGCCGGGCCAGTGGGACTACGTGCGCAAGCCGTCGCGCAAGGAGCTGGCCGCCACGGCCGTGCTGGCGCTGTCGCTGGAGGAGGCATCGGTCAAGATGCGGCACGGCGGGCCGAAGGACGAGGAGGAGGACTACGAGCTGCCGGTGTGGGCCGGGGTGCTCCCCCTGGTCACGTCGTGGGGCGCGCCCGAGCCCGATTCGGTGCTCCCAGAAGGTATCGACGCGCCTGTTCACATCCTCCATCGGGAGTAGTTCCATAAATCCGGAACCACCTGGAAAACCCGACTCCTTGATCGCACGTCTCATCAGGTGGGCCGGCTCCTGATGGGAGAGGCATATGGAGTGGAGCGCTCCCGGTTATACAGAGATCAAGCAGCTCGGGACGGGCGCCAGCGGGCGCGTGACGATGGCTGTGCACGACGGGACCGGTGTCAAGGTCGCGATCAAGTATTTGTCCGAGGAACTGCGGCACGATCCCTCCGCCCTGGCCAGGTTCCAGTCGGAGGCGCGGCTGCTGACCACGCTGCGCGATCCGAACATCGCCACGATGTGGGAGTACATCCAGGAGGCCGGTGGCGCGGCCATCGTGATGGAGCTGGTCAACGGCGTCTCGCTGCGCGCGCTGCTGCGCGAGAACGGCACGACCGAGCCCGAGGCCGCCCTGGTCGTGCTCAAGGGGTCGCTGCTGGGCCTGGCGAAGGCGCACCAGCTCGGGCTGGTGCACCGGGACTACAAGCCCGAGAACGTGCTCGTACGCGACGACGGGATCAGCAAGCTCGTCGACTTCGGCATCGCGGTGCGGCAGGGCACGGCCGCGCACCCCGAGGGCACGCCTCCCTACATGGCGCCCGAGCTGTGGGAGGGGCTGCCGGCCTCGCCCGCGACCGACGTGTACGCGGCCACGGCCGTCTTCTTCGAGTGCCTGACCGGGCACCGGCCGTACCGGTCCACCGAGCCGAGCGTCCTGGGTTACCAGCACGTGCACGCCCCGGTGCCCTTCCACGACGCGCCCGAGCCGGTGCGCGAGCTGGTGCGGCGCGGGCTGGCCAAGGACCCTTCGCGACGGCCGGAGAGCGCGCCGGCGTTCGTGGCGGAGCTGGAGGCCGTGGCGCGCGCGGCGTACGGGGAGGACTGGGAGGAGCGGGGCAGGCGGCGGCTGGCCGCGCTCGTGGCCCTGCTCGCCCTGCTGCTGCCCACGCCGCAGCCGGCCCCGCCCGAGGTGAGCACGTCGCTGGCCAGGACGGTGTTCCGCGGGCTGCGCTCGAACGCGCGGCGGGTGGCGATGGGCGGCGCACTGACCGCGGCGGCGGCCGTGGCGGTGGTGGTCGTGCTGGTCAACCGGCAGCCGCCGCCGGAGCAGGCGTTCGGGGCGGCGGCGGCCGTACCGCCGAGCGAGATCACGACGGCGCCGGTCTCCGGCCCGCCGACCACACCCGAGGCACCGCCGGAATCCACGCCCGGGTCCACACCGGAGAGCACGCCGGAGACCGAGCCCGGGACCACGCCGCAGGTCGTGCCGCAGAGCTCGCCTGAGGCCACCGAACCCGAGGCCACCGAGACCGAGACCACCGAGCCCGGCGAGCGCCCCGCGACCTCGAAACCCCCGGCCACCACCAAGAGCCCCACCCCGACCAGGACCCCCACCACCAAGACACCGACGCCGACCCCCACTCCCACACCCACGCCGACCCCGACGCGGACGATCACGGACGAGCCGCCTCCGCCGGTCACCTCGGTGCTCGCGGTGAGCGTGGGCGACATCACGATCGGCGCGGACGCGGTCGCCCGCAGCACGGTCACCCTGCGCACGAGCGGCACCGACGCCGTCACCGCCACCGCGACCTGGGCGGCCCCGGGCGCCGACGGCCGCACCCAGCGCGTACGGCTGAGCGGTGCCAGGACCTACACCCGCACGCTGACCTGGTCCATGGGCGAGCGCCCGTGCGGCAGGACGGTCACGCTGACCGTCACCACCTCTCCCGCGGCCTCCGGCGGCGCCAGGACGGCGTCCCTGTCCGTGCCACCCTGCCCGACCAGGGTGACCGGCCTGAACGTCAGCCTCGACCTGCCCGCCGCGCCCGGCCGCACCGCCACCGCCCGGGTCAGGGTCACCGCGAGCGGCACCGGGGACATCCCCGTCCGGGCCCGGTTCGCGGTCGACGGCGAGGCGGTCGGCACGCGTACCGCGAGCCTGTCCGGCCGGACCTCCTACACCGAGTCGTTCGCCCACACCTTCAGGGCCCGCCCCTGCGGGTCGACGCTGTCGGTGCAGGTGAGCGCGGGCGGCAGGACCGACACCGCGCGGACCTCGGTGCCCTGCCCGCCGCAGGTGCGGCAGGTCTCGATCGTCGAGGCCGGCGCGGGGGCCGGGATCGTCGCGCAGGTCAGGGTGAGCACGGCGAACACCCAGCCGGTACGGCTCACCGTGCGGTTCGCGGCCGGCGAGGGCGGGGACACGCAGACGGTCACCCTGTCCGGCGAGACCTCCTACAGCCGGACCTTCGCCTACCGCGAGAAGCTGCCCTGCGGCACGAAGTGGTCCGTGACCGCCTCCACCGACCCGGCGGCGGCCAACGGGAGCGACAGCCGCAGCGGCAGCACGCCCGCGTGCCAGGAGGAGGAACCGCCGCCGAAGGAGACGCCGAGCCCTGACTCGCCCGGCACTGTTGAGTGACATTTATCCGCATGTCGGGATATCAGTAGCGGGAAAGCGGTTCCCTCTGGTTAAGCTACGGACCGTTTGATGAGGGTGGGGGCCCACTGAACTCCAGAGGAGACCGTTATGTACGGTGATGGGCCATGGGGGGTCCCCGGCTACACCGAGATCCGCGAGCTGGGCTCGGGTGCGGCCGGTCGGGTGGTCCTGGCCAGGCGCGACTACGACGGCGTCGAGGTGGCCATCAAATATCTCAGTGACGAGCTGAGATCCGACGTCGGGTTCGTCGCCCGGTTCCGGCACGAGGCGCGGTTACTGGGCACGCTCCAGAGCGCGTACCACGCCCGGCTGATCGACTACGTCGAGGCCGGGCAGGGCGCGGCGATCGTCATGGAGCTGATCAACGGGGTCTCGCTGCGCGAGCTCCTCAGGTCCGAGGGGCCCACCGGCCCCGAGGCGGCGCTGGCCGTGCTCAAGGGCTCGCTCCAGGGCCTGGCCTCGGCGCACGCGATCGGGGTCGTGCACCGCGACTTCAAGCCCGAGAACGTCATGGTGCAGGGCGACGGCACCAGCAAGCTCGTGGACTTCGGCATCGCGGTCCGGGCGGGCGAGGGCGCCAGTGCCGCGGGCACGCCGCCGTACATGGCGCCCGAGCAGTGGTCGGGCGGGCCCGCCGGGCCCGCGACCGACGTGTACGCGGCCACCGTCGTGTTCTTCGAGTGCCTGACGGGCATGCGTCCCTTCCGCTCCCCCAACCTGGCGGCGCTGGCCCGCCAGCACCAGAGCACGCCCCCGCCCGTGGAGGAGGTGCCCGCGCCGCTGCAGGGGCTGGTCCAGCGCGGCCTGGCCAAGGACCCGGCCGAGCGCCCGCCGTCGGCGGAGGCGTTCCTGACCGAGCTGGAGGCCGTCGCGGCCGAGGCGTACGGCCCGGACTGGGAGGAGCGCGGGCGCCGGCGCCTGGCGGCTCTCGCGGGCCTGCTGGTGCTGCTCTTCCCGAGCGCGCTCGACGAGCCGGCCCAGACGGAGACGGCGCTCGCCGAGACCCGCTTCAAGGAGCCGTCGCGCATCCTGAGCAGGCTGCCCGCCAAGCTCACGATCGGCGCCGTCTCCGTGGGCGTGCTGGTCGCCGCCGTCGTGATCATCGCCAGTTCGGGACCGGACGAGCCGGAGCTGGCGGCGCAGACCAGCCAGGTCACACCGACCACGGCGGTGCCCGCCACGCCCGAGCCCGTGGACACCACGGAGGAGGAGCCGGAGCCCACCCTCGAGGAGACCACGCCGGAGCCCACCCCGACGACCACGGACAGCGACGCGCCCCCGGCCGTCCAGCCCACGGGCACCCAGCCCACCAAGACGAAGACGCCCACGCCCACCCCGGTCAAGACGCCGCCCAAGACCAAGAAGCCCACCCCGACCCCCACTCCCACTCCGACCCCCGACCCGCAGAACAGCGGCAAGATCGGCGAGCCCGAGGGCGACGACCCGCCCGCCACTCCCACCCCGACCCCTACCGCCACGCGTCCCCCGACCCGCCCGCCGGCCACGCCGACCCGTAGCGAACCGACCCCCAGTGGCAGCGAAGGGCCGGGCAGCGAGCAGCCGACCCTGAGCGAGCAGCCGACTGGCGGGGAGCCGACGCAGGAGGGTCCACCGAGGCTCGACGCCGTGGGAAAGGCCCAAGCCGCACTCGTTGCCCTCGGCCTGATGACGACGGGCGCACTACCGGTCACACTTGCGGTGAAGCGCCGTATGGCGGGACGGCACAGAAGGAAGCGCTGAACGCGCCGGGGGGCAAACGGCGATGAACAACCCTGTGAACGGTATCGCCGGATTCCGGCTCACCGAGCACACCTGGATGACCGAACTCGGCAACTGGATCGACGCCATCTCACCTGACGGGCGCAGGGCGGGGGCGCTGCTCTTCGATCCCAAGATCGTCGGCCTGCCCGGCGTGCGCGACCGTGTCGTGCAGGCGGTCATGACCGACCAGCGGCTTGTACTGGCCGGGCTCACCGGGCTGATCCCGGTGGCGGACGTGGTGGCGGCGGGCGACCAGGTCTGGCTGCTGACCGCGCAGGCGGTCAGCCCCACCCTGGCCGACCTGCTCGCCGCCGGTCCCGTCGACCCGGGTGGGGCGGCGTCCGTGCTGGTGGAGACCGCACAGACGCTGCTGGCGCTGCACGCCGCCGGGGTCACGCACGGCTCGGTGCACCCCGGCACCGTGGTGATCACCGCGGAGGGCGTTTCGCTGCTCTCGGAGCGGGGGCTGTCCGACGCCATCCGCGGGCGGAAATCGCCGCGCGAGCGCGACGCCGCGGGCTGGGCGTCGCTGGCCCGGGGCATGGCCGCCGCCTTCGGGCAGAGCGCGCCCGAGGCGGCGGGGCTGTTCGAGCGGGTCGCGGCCGCCGCCGGCACCCTGGGGCTGGGCACCGCGCGGGACACGCTGGTCAACGAGCGCGGAACGCTGCCCGGGGGCCGGATCAGCAGGGACGGGCTGGCCCGGGCGGCGCGCGGGAGGTCGGCGTTCGCGCAGCCGCCGGCGCACGCGCAGCCGCCGATCGTGCCGCCGCGGGACGAGGGCGACATCGTCACGCTCCTGCACGTCCCCGGCCGGTCGGCGGGGCCCGTCCGGTTCGGGCCCGGGGTCGGCACGCAGGCGCAGCAGCCCGAGACGCCGGCCGAGCGGATCTGGCGGGCCGGGCGCGACGAGGCGTCCACCGTGCACCGCCCCGGCGGGCGGCCGGTCAAGGCCTCGCGGGCGCGGCGGCGGCGGACGATCCTGTCCAGCGCGGTGTTCGCGGTCGTCATGGCGGGGGCGATCCTGGCCTGGTTCACGCTGGGGAACGCGCCGGACCTGGCGGTCAAGTCGATCAACGTGGTGGCGCCGAAGAAGACCCAGGGCTGCAACAGCGCCGTCCTGATCACGGGCACCGTCGTCACGAACGGGGCGCCCGGCGAGATCACCTACGAGTGGCGCAAGAACCTGGACAAGGAGGTCGTCAAGGGAACCCTGCGCACGAACTCCGATCAGACGTCGTACTCGGTGCCGCTGCGCTGGACGCTGCGGGGGAAGAGCAGCGTCAAGGCCACGGCCACGCTGAAGATCATCACACCGGGCCCGGCGCGCACCGACAAGGCGAGCTTCACGTACAAGTGCTGATCTCCGCCCAGCAATGCATATCAAAGCGGTTCTTACTAATCTGGCGAACATGACCACGCAGACCCCCGCGGGCTGGTACCCGGACCCCTACGGAGAGCCCCAGCTCCGCTGGTGGGACGGCAACCAGTGGACCGACGCCACCCACGCCCAGGAGCAGGGACCGGCCCAGCCCCAGCAACCGGCCTCAGGGCCCCAGCCGCAGCCGCAGTCCGGCCCCGGCTGGTCGGCGACGCCGGCGAACCCCACGCTCCAGTTCGGCCGGCCCACCTACGGCCAGTCCGCCTACGGCCAGCCCGCACCGCCCACTCAGCAGCAGCAGCCGCAGCAGCCGTGGAGCGGCGCCCAACTGCCGGGGCCCGGCTACGGGCCGCCGCCCAAGCAGGGCAACCCGCTGCCCTGGGTGTTCGGCGGGCTGGCGGCGCTGGTCGTGGTCGCGCTCATCGTGGTGGCCGGGATCTTCTTCATCAACCGGGACGACACCACGACCGCGTCGCGGCCGACGCCGACGGACACGTTCGAGTCGCAGGAGCCGCCCAGCAACGACCCGCCGTCCCAGGAGCCGCCGCCCAGCCAGGGCGGTGAGTTCCCGCAGCCGGCGGGCGACGTCGTCACCGATCCGCGCAGCGGCATCTCGTTCCAGGTGCCCGACGACTGGACGGTGCCGCCGTACACCGAGATCAACAACGGCAGCCCGACCGAGCAGCAGTGGACGGCCGCGGTGAAGGCCGTCTCGCACGCGAAGTACGACGGCAAGGGCGACTGGATCGGCAACGTCTTCACGGGGCTGCTCAACGAGCTCTACCCCTACTCCGGCGCCTCCGGGCTGGGCGACACGGCCAAGGCCGTCTTCGTGGACTTCACCACCAGGTACTACGCGCTCGCGCACGAGAGCAAGGTCGTCCAGGACAAGGCGATGAAGATCGGCGACCGGGACGCGTGGGTGCTGCAGTTCGAGCTGGACTTCACCAAGATCTCGGAGGAGAACGGCTACAAGTGGAAGAAGGAGAACGGGGCGATCGTGCTCATGGATCGTGGCGAAGGCCAGAGCCCGGCCATCGTCTACATCTCCGTTCCCGACAATCTGGGCACCGACGTGGTCAGCCAGGTTCTCGGCTCTCTCAAGCCCGCGTAACCGGTGGCACTAGGCTGGTGGGGTAACAAGCGGGCGGATTGCTCCGAGCCGCTGGGCGAGGAGATCGTATGAGTGACTTGCTGGTGTGGATCGACTGCGAGATGACCGGGCTCGACCTCAGCCGGGACGCGCTCGTCGAAGTGGCGTGCGTCATCACCGACAGCGAGCTCAATCAGCTGGACGAGGGCGTCGACGTGGTCATCAAGCCGCCGCCGGAGTCGCTGGAGCAGATGTCGCAGGTCGTGCGCGAGATGCACACCGCGTCCGGGTTGCTGCCCGAGCTGGCCGGCGGGGTGACGCTGGCGGAGGCCGAGTCCCTTGTGCTCGACTACATCCGCCGGCACGTCCCCGAGCCGAAGAAGGCGCCGCTGTGCGGCAACTCGATCGGCACCGACCGCACGTTCATCTCGCGCGACATGCCCGGGGTGGATGCATATCTGCACTACCGGATGATCGACGTGTCGTCGATCAAGGAGCTGGTGCGCCGGTGGTACCCGCGGGTCTACTTCGCCGCGCCCGAAAAGCAAGGCGGGCACAGGGCTTTGGCCGACATCACGGAGAGCATCAGGGAGCTGCGTTACTACCGCGCGGCCATCTTCGTGGGCCAGCCCGGACCCGATTCGACGACCGCGAGAGCCCTGGCAGAGCGTGTCAGCGGCTAAAGGAGTGGCGTAAAGACTCCCGAATCCCGCTACACTTTTCCTGTGCCGCTTCACCGCAGGCGGCCATGGTGGGTGTAGCTCAGTTGGTAGAGCGCCAGGTTGTGGTCCTGGATGTCGAGGGTTCAAGTCCCTTCACTCACCCCAGCGCGAACGGCCGGTCCTTCGGGACCGGCCGTTGTCGTTTTCTCCCGGCAACGGCCCCAAAACATGACAATGCGGGTTATGCTCGCTGTCTACCGCTAACGCCGGAAGCACGGGGGCCATCGGCGATCTGACCGTCTGCGCGCCCCCGGAGGCCGGATGAGAGTCGACGACGCAGCGTTCGATAGCGTGTTCACGTCCCTGAGCAAGCGTGAAGCCGAGGTCATGGACCTGATCGCGACAGGCCAGTCCAACGGACAAATAGCACAACGGTTGTTCCTCAGCGAGAAGACCGTCAAGAACCACGTCAACCGCATCTACGCCAAGCTCGGCGTCGACTCCAGGGTGACGGCCATCGGGCTGTGGCTGTCCCGCCAGGAGTAGCCGCCGCCGTCACCCACGGCCTTCTCGCCGGCGGCGGGAAGGCCCTCCCGCGTACGCTCAGCCGGGGTGGATGCGGCGGCCGGTCAGGCGGCACGGGATGATCTTGAGGTACTGCTGACGCTCCCCTCCCGCCCAGGGCTCCACGTCGGTGGCGGCCGCCGTCGCGCGCTCCTCCTCCTCGGTGACGTGGTGCAGCGACCCCTGGACGAGCACGCTCCACCCGCCGCGCGTCAGCTCCTCGATCCGGTCCACCTCGAAGGCCACCATGTACTCGACGTCCTGCATCCCCGTACGCAGGTCCTGGTCGGTGGTGCCGCCCGGGGCGGTGCGGAAGACGATGGCCCCCTCGCTCAGCCGGAAGTTCACCGGCAGCACGGTGGGCCCGTAGCGGCCCTCGAAGGCGATCCTGCCGACGCCTCCGGGCTCCAGCAGGCGCAGGCACTCTCCCTCGTCCAGCGCGACCAGCTCGGGGTGCGCGGCGGCGGGGCCGGCCCCGGCGGGCGTGTCGGCCACCTCTCCGAGCAGGTCCTCCATGGTCGTGTCCAGCGCCTCGGCGAGCCTGGTGAGCGCCTCGCGCACCGACGGGCCCGGCTCCCCCTCGATGTAGGCGACGTAGCCGGCCTCGAGGCCGGATCGTTCCGCCAGGTCCTCGCGGGTGAGGCCCAGCGCGTCGCGCCGCTGCGCGATCCGGCGGCCGAGGCGTTCGATGGTGGTCACTTGCTGAGACATGCGGCGGTTCCTCTCGCGGGCTCCTCTCCCGGGTCAACGTAACCGCGTTTCGCCCCCGCATGCGGGACCCGGCCTTTTCGGGCGCTTCGCGGCCGGTGGGGTTTAAGAGATGCTGGCGGTGCCATAGGCATCCATGACGCCCTTGTGGGGGAAGGAGACTGGCATGGTGAAGAGAGCGCGGGTCGTGGTCGTCGGAGCGGGTTTCGCCGGGCTGGCCGCGACGCGGGAGCTGGCCAAGAGCGGGGCGCTGGTGACGCTCGTCGACCGCCACCCGTACGCGACGTTCCAGCCGCTCCTCTACCAGGTCGCCACGGCCGGGATGGGCACCTCCGACGTGTCCTACCCGATCCGGACCTTCGCCGCCAGATGGCCGAACGTGCGGGCCCGGCGGGCCGCGCTGAGCAAGGTGCTGCCGGAGGAGCGGCGGGTGGAGTTCGACGACGGCACCGGGCTCGACTACGACTACCTGGTGCTGGCCACCGGCGTCACCACCAACTGGCTCAACGTGGCGGGCTCGCGGGAGAACTCGCTGCCGATCTACTCGCTCGCCGACGCGGCGCGGCTGCGCCGGCAGATGCAGCACTACCTGGAGGACACGGCGGCCGGGCGGCGGAAGAGCACCCACGTCGTGGTGGTGGGCGCCGGGGCGACCGGGGTGGAGATGGCGGGCACGCTGGCGGAGCTGCGCCGGTACACGATCCCGCTGACGCATCCCGAGGTGCGGCCCGACCAGACGAGCGTGACGCTGGTCGAGCGGTTCGACTTCGTGCTGGCGCCGTACAAACCGCGGCTGCGGGACTCGGCGGCCGAGGCGCTGGCCAGGAGGGGCGTACACCTGCGGCTGGGCTCCACGGTGGCCGCCGTGGAGCCGGACGCGGTGGTGCTGGAGGACGGCACGCGGCTGCCGAGCGACGTGACCGTGTGGGCGCTGGGCGTCACCGCGCCCCCGGAGGTGGGGGCCTGGGGCCTGCCGCAGGGCAAGGGCGGCCGGATCACGCTCACCGAGGCGCTGAACGTGCCCGAGCACCCGGAGATCTTCGTGGCCGGCGACCTGGCCGGGCCGCCCGTCCCGCTGCCGCAGCTCGCCCAGCCGGCGATCCAGATGGGCAAGCACGTGGGGCGGCAGATCGCGGCGGCGGTCCAGGGGCGGCCGGTGCGCCCGTTCTCGTACCGCGATCCGGGGATCATGGCGACGGTGGGCAAGGCGGAGGCGGTGCTCCAGCTGTCGCACGGGCTGACGATGCGCGGGCTGCCCGCCTGGCTGGTGTGGATCTTCGTGCACGTGGCGTACCTGCTGGGCGGGCGCAACCGGGTCAGCGTGCTGCTCAACTTCTTCTGGCGGTACGCCGGGCCCCACCGCAGCAGGGCCAGCGTCACGCAGTAGACCTCACAGCGCCGCGGAGAGCGCCGCCAGGCCGTGGTCGATGTCGGCCTCGGGGATGTTCAGGGCCGGGCGCAGGCGTACGGACCTGGGCCCGCAGGGCAGCACCAAGACCTGGTGGTCCTCCCTGAGCCGGGTCACCAGGGCGTCGCGGGCCGCCTGGTCGGGCAGGTCGAAGGCGCACATCAGGCCGCGACCCCGTACGTTCGCGATGGCCTCGGGGCGCTCGGCCTCCAGCTTCGTGAGGCGCTCGAGCAGCACGCCGCCCACGGTGCCGGCGCGGTTGATCAGCCCGTCGCGCTCGATGATCTCCAGGATGCCCCGGCTGCGCACCATGTCCACCAGGCCGCCGCCCCACGTCGAGTTGATCCGGCCGCTCTGCTGGAACACGTTGTCCGGCACCTGGTCCACCCGGCGCCCCGCCATGATCCCGCCCACCTGGACCTTCTTGGCGAACGCCACCACGTCGGGGGCCAGCCCCAGCTGCTGGTACGCCCACGGCGTCCCCGTCGTGCCGCCGCCGGTCTGCACCTCGTCCAGGATGAACAGGGCGTCGTGCTGGTGGCACAGGTTCTGCATGGCCTGCAGGAACTCGGGGCGCATGTGGTTGTCGCCGCCCTCCCCCTGGATGGGCTCGGCGATGAAGCAGGCGATGTCGTGCGGGTGGCGCTCGAACGCCTCCCGCGCCTGGGCCAGCGCGCGCTCCTCGGCGGCCTCGACGTCGCCGAAGTGCACGGCGGGCACGTCGATCCGCGGCCAGTCGAACTTGGGGAAGCGGTCGGTCTTGCCCGGCTCGGTGTTGGTCAGGCTGAGCGTGTAGCCGCTGCGGCCGTGGAAGGCCTTGGTGAGGTGCATGACCTTGGTGCCCAGGTCGCGTGACCTGCCCGCGGCCTCGTTGCGGCGGCTCTTCCAGTCGAAGGCGGTCTTGAGCGCGTTCTCGACGGCCAGGGCGCCGCCCTCGACGAAGAACAGGTGCGGCAGCTCGGGGTCGCCGAGCACGCGGGCGAAGGTGTCGACGAAGTCCGCCAGGTGCTCGGTGTAGATGTCGGGGTTGGCCGGCTTGTTGCGGGCGACCTGGCCGAGCAACTGGGTGAAGTCGGGGTCGAAGGGCGGGTTCACACCGAGCGGGGCCGAGGCGAAGAAGGTGTAGAAGTCCAGATATCGGCGGCCGTTTCGGGCGTCGACGAGCCAGGAGCCGCGGCTGAGCTCGAGATCGAGCACGAGGCGGTATCCGTCGACGAGCAGGTGGCGGGCAAGGCGGGTGTGTACGTCCATGGCGCCTCCACAGCGGGTCTTGCCTGACGTTCCTTCTGAAGAACGCCGGTATATATACAAAATTTACGGCACCTCTGCCCCTGGAGTGAAGTTCTTCACGCGTAGCGACAGGGCGATCATGGCGATGCCGTACAGGATCGCGAAGACGCCGATCAGCCAGACGAGGCTGAGCAGGCCCGCGCCCGGCCAGACGAGCAGCAGGATGCCGAAGATCACCGACAGGGCTCCGCCGACGATGAACATCCACTCGTTGTCGATGACCTTGCGAAGCTGCACGCCGGCCACGATCTCGGACACGCCGGTGACGACGGCCCAGAAGGCCACCAGGTAGAGCAGGGCGAGGGAGGTGATGCCGGGCCAGACGAGGGCCACGATCCCGGCCACGATCCCGAGAATTCCGGAAATGATGAGCCAGGTTCTCGACCGTGCCCCGTGCCGGAACCCGGCGAGCAGCTCGAACACGCCGCTGACGAGGGCGTACGCGCCGAAGAAGGCCACCAGGACCAGCAGCGTGATCTTAGGCCAGATGAGTGCCAGGATTCCGAAGACGACGGCCGCCAGCCCGCGTATGAGCAGCAGCCACCACGATCGAGAGATTTCTCCCATGCTGGTCTGCCTTTCCGGGACGTACCCGAAAACAGACCAGCACCGGGTCAAATGTCGGTGATCCGCAACTCACCCGTGGGAGTAGACCACGATCGACACCGCGATGTACTGCACCAGGTAGGCGGCGACGGTGAAGGCGTGGAAGACCTCGTGGAAGCCGAACCAGCGGGGTGAGGGGTCAGGGCGGCGCAGGCCGTACACGACGGCGCCGGCCGAGTAGAACACGCCGCCGACCGCCACCAGCACGACGGCGGCCACCCCGGCGCCCTCGAGGAGCTGCGGCATGACGAAGACCGCCGTCCAGCCGAGCGCCAGGTAGAGGACGGTGTAGAGCCAGCGCGGCGCGTTCATCCAGAACACCCGGAACAACACCCCGGCCAGGGCGCCGCCCCAGATCACGGACAACACCGCCACCCGGGCCACTCCGTCCAGCGCCAGCAGCGCGAACGGGGTGTAGGTCCCGGCGATGATCAAATAGATGTTCGCATGATCGACCCTGCGCAGGAACTCCGCCAGCCGGGGACCGAGCTCGCTCCGGTGGTAGGTGGCGGAGATGCCGAACAACAGGGCCGAGGTGATGGCGTAGATCGCGGAGGCCGCGCGCGCCTGCAAAGTGGGGCCGAGTGCCACGAGCACGAACCCCGCGACCAGCGTGACGGGCAGTGCTCCAGTGTGCAACCAGCCTCGCAGCCTCGGCTTAACGGTGATGGTCGTCATGTAACCTACGGTACCGTAGGTTCGAGTTTCGTCACCTATGCGGTCCGCCGGAGGTCACAGGCCGTTGAGGAAGCGGGCCGCGACAGGAACGGCGGCCGACCGCCCCGAGCCCCCGTGCCGCACGAACACGCAGAACGCCAGGTCGTCGCGGTACCCGATGAACCACCCGTGCGAGGTCTCGCCCTCCACCTGGGCCGTGCCGGTCTTGCCCGAGACGCCCTCCGGTAGCCCCGCGTCGCTGGCCGTCCCGTGGTCGACCACAGCCGTCATCATGTCCCTGAGGGCCGCCACGATCCCCTCGTCCATGACGACGTCGCCGTGCGGGACGCCGTCGATCCGGCGTACCTGCTCCTTCGACAGCAGCCGCGGCGAGCGCCAGGTGCCGTTCTGCACGGCGGCGGCGAGCGCGGCCATGCAGAGCGGGGTGGCGACGACCTCCCCCTGGCCGATGGCGTCGGCGGCGAGCATGTCCAGGTCGTCGGTGTCGGGGACGGTGCCGCAGGTCCCGCCGATGCCGGTCGCGATGGGCCGGCCGAACCCCCACTCGTCCGCCGTGCGGCGTAACTCCTCCGCGGTGATCCTGGTGGTGGCCTGCTCGACGAAGGTGGTGTTGCAGGAGTGGGCGAACGCGTCGGCGAAGGTGACCGGGCCGCGATCCACCTCGCCGTCGTTGACGAAGGGCCGGTGGAAGGGGATCTGGTAGCTGCCGGGGCACGGGACCGGGGCCGCCGGGTCGAGCCCGCCCTTGAGCAGCGCCGCCGCGGTGATCACCTTGAAGACGGAGCCGGGCGGGAAGACGTCGCGCACGGCGCTGTAGTTGTCCTTGAGCCGGTCGGCCAGCGCGAGGATCTCGCCGGTGCTGGGCCGGATGACGATGATCGTGGAGTCCTCCACGCCGTCCAGCGCCCGTGCGGCCGCCGCCTGCACCGACCGCGACAGGGTGGTGCGCTCGACGTTCGCCTCGGGCGCGCGGGTCATCAGCTGCCTGTCGGGCTGGCCGGGCACCTTGGACACCAGCGCCCAGCCGTGGTTGGCCTGCTCGAACTCGGGCTTGAGCGGGTCGAGGTAGGCGTCGGCGTAGCTGTCGTTCGGGATCTTGTCGCCCTCGCTGGTGACCAGCTCGGCGGCCGACGCGTCGATCTCCGCCAGCTCCAGCGTGCCGCCGTCCTTGAGCAGCGGGTGCAGCGTCTCGGGCGCCCACAGCACCTTCCAGGCCCGATCGCGTACGCCCAGCCGCAACGTGCTGTCGAACGGCCACGCCCCGAACTCGCTGAGCTCCCGCACCCCCGCGAACGGCACCTCGGCGGCCCCCTCCCCCGTGCTCCTCAACTGCCCGGGGGTGAGCTGGATGGACTCGACGTGGAGCTCGTCGCTCAGCTGGCGATGCCGTACGACGAAGTCGGCCGGAGCGCGGTAGACCAGCCGCGCCATGGCCGACACGTCACCCTTGTGCCAGGCGGCGAAATAGGCGGCGGCCGTCTGGGAGGCGCTCCCTTTGATCCGGTTCGACGCCATGAACGCGAAGGCACCCGCCCCGACTACCGCGACAAGTGCGATAACGAGCACAATCAGCCTTCGTCGTCGCATACGGTTTCTCCCAGGAGGGGATCAGACGTGGCACGTGGACAGCGGGAACCGATGCCCGGCCTGTATCCGGTGACGTTCGGCGAGGTCGAACTTCTCCGGGACCTGGACAGGCAGGACGGCTGGGTGCTGTCCAAGGATGGCGTACCTCAGTCGTATGTAGATCTACAAGACCCGACATTTCTGGAATTTGAGTATGTACGACTCATGGCGGATGTGATCGACCTTTTGTCAGACGGGCCGCTGAGCTGTGTCCACGTGGGCGGCGGCGCCTGCACGATCCCCCGCTACGTCTCCGCCACCCGCCCCGGCTCCCGGCACATCGTGATCGAGCCGGACGGCCTGCTGGTCAACCTCGTACGCGAGCAGCTCGGCCTGCGATCGGTGCCCCGGCTGAAGGTCATCGTCGCCGGGGGCCGCGAGGGCACCGCCAAGGTCTGGGACGCCACGGCCGACCTGGTGGTGCTGGACGCGTTCACGGGGGCGACGATGCCGGTGGAGCTGGCGACGGCCGACTACATGGGGGACATCGCACGCATCCTCCGCCCGGACGGCACCCTGCTGATCAACATGGCCGACGGCAAGGGCCTCGCCTTCGCCAAGCGCCTGCTGGCCACGGTGACCGGCACCTTCCGCCACGTGGCCCTGCTGGCGGAGCCGGGCATCATGCGAGGGCGCCGCTTCGGCAACCTGATCGTGGCCGCCTCCCGTACGGAGCTGCCGGTCGACCTGCTGTCCCGGAGGGCGGCGGGGGGCCTGACGCAGGCGCGATGCGTACACGGGGAGGCGCTGACGAACTTCATCGCCGGCGCCGCCCCCATCAAGGACGGCGACCCCGTCCTGGCCCCGGTGCCACCCCCGGCCGTCTTCGGCTGACGCGCTTGACCTTCTCGTTGCGGCAACTTCTACGGTCGTGAACGAGCCGGAAACACACCGGCTCGGCGATGGACGAGGAAGGGTGAGCCGGGCATGGAGTGGTCGATCGCGCAGGTGGCCCAGATGTCGGGCGTGACGTCCCGTACGCTGCGCCACTACGACGAGATCGGGCTGCTCCCGCCCGCACGGGTCGGCGCGAACGGCTACCGCTACTACGAGGAGCACCAGTTGCTGCGCCTGCAGCAGATCCTCGTGCTGCGGGAGCTGGGCCTCGGCCTGAGCGAGATCAAGGGGATCGTCGAGCGGCACACCGACCCCGTCGCGGCGCTGCGCGAGCACCACCGGCGCCTGCTGGCGGAGCGGGACCGGCTGGACGGGGTCGCCCGCATGGTCGAGCGCACCATCGCCGAACTTCAGCGCGACGAAGGGAAGACGATGTCCAGGATCAGCCGGCCGGAGAACCTGTTCGAGGGATTCGACAGTGCCCGCTACGCCGCCGACGCTCGTGAGCGGTGGCCGGAGCAGTGGCAGGAGAGCGGGCAGCAGGACCTCCTGACCGGTTCCACCCCGCAGGAGCTGGAGCGGATGCAGCGGGAGGCGACGGCGGGGATGGTCCGGATGGCCGAGCACATGCTGGCCGGCACCCCTGCCGGCGCCCCGCAAGTCCTCGCCGAGCTCGACGTCCACTACCGGCACCTGACCGAGTCGTGGACGCCGACGGTGGCCCAGTATCTGCACCTGGCCGGGATGCAGGTCGAGGAGGAGCGGTTCCGGGCGAACTACGAGCGGATCGCCGAGGGTCTGGCCGCGTACATGCGCGACGCCATGACCGCCTACGCACACGCCCGGCTGAGCTGAACCCCACGGCAGCGCGCCGGCCGTCCGGCGGCGACACTGGTCGGCATGAACTCGTTCGCGACGCAGGAAGTCCTGCTCATCGGAGGCCGGGCCGGGGTCGGGAAGTCCACGACGGGCTACGAGGTCTCGCGGCTGCTGCGGGCCGCGTCCGTCTCCCACTGCCTCATCGAGGGCGACAACCTCGACGAGGTGCACCCGGCCCCCGAGGGTGATCCGCACCGGAGCCGGATCACCGAGCGGAACCTGGCCGCCGTCTGGGCCAACTACGCCGCCCTCGGCCACCGGCGGCTCATCTACACGAACACGGTCAGCGTGCTGGAGAGCGAGCTCGTCACCCGTGCCATGGGCGGCCGTACGCGGGTCGTCGGCGTGCTCCTCATGGCCGGCGACGCCACCGTGGCGGCGCGGCTGGGCGCGCGGGAGCGGGGGTCGGGGCTGGCGGAGGAGACGGTGCGCAGTGCCCGGGGCGCCCGGCTGCTGGAGCGGGAGGCCGCCGGATGGGTGGTGAAGGTGACGACGGACGGGAAGGGCGTTGTCGAGGTCGCACGGGAGGTGGTGGCCGCGACCGGGTGGCTCGACGGGAGCTCTCGGTAGCCGGGGCCTCGATCCTGATGTTCGAGCCGATCGGCACCCCGTCCGTCGGCGACCGCCACGAACCCGTACCCGGCCACATCGACGCCACCACGGGGCACGAGCTGCACCGCCCGTCCTGAACCACGTCCCCGCCGTCAGGGGCTGGCGACCTCGAAGTCCCCCGAGTCGCTGGACATCTCGATCGAGCGCCGGGCCGAGGGGTCGCCGGCTGCGCTGATGTCCTTGTTGCCCGAATCGGTCTTGGCCACGATGTTGTACGGCCCTTGCGGCACGTGGATCTCGGTCCTGCCCGAGTCGGTGGCGGTCGTGACCTTGTCGGGCTGCCCGGCGAAGGTCAGGGTCATGTCGCCGGAGTCGGTCTTCGTGACGACCTGCCGGCCCGTCAGCCCACTGGCCTCGATGGCCCCGGAGTCGCTCGTGGCCTCCAGCTCGCCCGACAGGTCCCGCAGCATGAGGTCCCCGGAGTCGGAGCCCGCCTTGACGCGAAGGCCCTTGGGCACCTCCACCTGGTAGCTGACGTCGCAGGACGTGGCCGCGGCGGCCAGTCCCCACGTGGTGGGGCAGTCGAAGCCCAGCTCCAGCGTGTCCCCGCGCACCTCGTGCCGGGTCTCCGGCTTGTTCTTGCGCCAGGTCAGCCGCTCGGTCACGCGAATGCCCGCGCGATCCGACTCGACCACTTCCACGGTGCCGGAATCGGCTTGGACGTGCAGCCCGGTCACCTTGTCGGTGACGTCGTACGACGCGGTGTCCTGCTCGGTGGGGCCGAGGCCGCATCCGGTCAGCACCGTCGCGAGCCCGAGAAGACCCGCGGTCATCGCCGTTCTCTTCCTCATCATGATGCTCAATTCTGTGTGATCCGGATGTGCCGAGCAGACGGCATGTAACAACCCTAGAAAGCCGGGCCCTGAAGGGCATTGCCGCCGACACCCCGATCCCTGGTGGGGCCAGCCCTACCAAGACGGGGCTTCCCGCGCCGCCCAAAAAGTGATATCACTTTGCTAGCAAGGTGAAGTCACAACAGAAGGGTGAAGCCGATGACGAACACATCGGGCGGGGTCGCGCTTGAGGGCACCGTCGTGGACATGCCCGCGCCGCACACGAGCGAGCGCCCGGTGCGCGCGGCCAACGGGTTCGTGATGGCGAGCGTGGCGACGGCGCTGGAGCTCATCGGGATCGCGGGGATCGTCGCCGGGATCGTCATGCTCGCCACGGGGGCCGGGCAGGGCGGGCTGTGGGTGCTCCTCGCGAGCTGCCTGGTGGCCGTGATCGGGTTCGTCATGTTCTTCGGGCTCACGGCGGTGGCGCCGGGCGAGGCCAGGGTGGTGCAGTTGCTCGGCCGGTACGTCGGCACCCTGCGCACCCCCGGCTTCCAGTGGGTCAACCCGATCACGCTGCGCCGGCGGGTGTCCACCAGGATCCGCAACCACGAGACGGACGTGACGAAGGTCAACGACGCCGACGGCAATCCGATCCAGATCGCGACCGTGGTGGTCTGGCAGGTGCGCGACACCGCGCAGGCGGTCTTCGAGGTGGACGACTTCGTGGAGTTCGTGGCCATCCAGGCCGAGACGGCCGTGCGGCACATCGCCGGCAGTTACCCGTACGACGCCCACGGCGAGCCGAGGCTGTCGCTGCGGGACAACGCCGACGAGATCAACGAGCGGCTGTCCGCGGAGATCGGGGCCCGGGTGTCCTCCGCCGGGGTGAAGGTCATCGAGTCCCGCATCATCCACCTGGCGTACGCACCCGAGATCGCCCACGCGATGCTCCGCCGCCAGCAGGCCGGCGCGGTGGTGGCGGCCCGGCAGCGGATCGTCGAGGGCGCGGTCGGCATGGTGGAGATGGCCCTGGCCAAGCTCGCCGAGCACGACGTGGTGGAGCTGGACGAGGAGCGCAAGGCGGCCATGGTGAGCAACCTGCTCGTGGTGCTGGTCGGTGACCGCGACACCCAGCCCGTGGTCAACGCCGGCACGCTCTACCAGTAACACCGTGGAGCGCAAGAAGATCCTGTTGCGGCTCGACCCGGTGGTGCACGACGCGCTGGCCAGGTGGGCGTCCGACGAGCTGCGCAGCACGAACTCCCAGATCGAGTTCCTGCTGCGCAGGGCGCTCTCCGAGGCCGGGCGCCTGCCGGACGGGGTGGGGCGGATGCGTCCCCGCGGGCGGCCCAGGAAGGGCCCGGAGGACTCCGATCAGGAAGATCAGGATGAGGAGCGGGCGGATGGAGACGCTGGTGACACCGGATGAGACGCTGACGAGGTCGGCCTTCCTGCTGGCCTTCGACCTGCGGAAAGAGAAGCTGACCGGCCGCGGCGAGCTGGGCTACCTGCTGCGCGCGGCCGCGCTCGCCGAGTTGCTGCTGGCGGGCCACCTGGCGGACGAGTCAGGCAAGGTGCGGGCGCTCACCGCTCCGCCCGGCGCCGGCTCCGGCACCCTGCCGGCGATCGTCTGGGAGCAGATCTCCGCCTCGCCGCGGGCCCGCTCCTGGCAGCGGTGGGTGCAGAAGCACAACGGCAAGGCGGTCGGCGTCGTCCGCGACGAGCTGGCGGGCGCCGGGCTGATCCGCGTGGAGCGGCGGCGGATCCTGCTCTTCCCGGTGGAGCGGATCACGCCGCGCAAGGCGTACCTGTCGCGCAGGCTCGCCGAGCGCGTCGGCCGGGCCATCCGCGGCGGCCAGCCGGTCGCCCGCCTGGACCAGGACGTCCGCGTCCTGGCCGCACTGGCCGCGACGGCCCGGCTCAAGACGGTGGTGCAGTCCCGCCGGGAGCTGCGCACGGACCGGATCCAGCAGTTGTCCGAAACCGTCGAGCCGATCACCGTCGCGTTGCGCAAGAGCCTGCAGGCGGCCAAGGCGGCGGCCGAAGCGGGTTGACCCGACGAATCACGGCAACCCTTGGGGAGGGAACCACATGACCACGTCCATCGAAGCACCGGCCGGGCCACGCACGGCCGAGCGCGCCCTGGCCCCTGACCTGGCCCGCGGCGCGATGTTACTGGCCATCGCCTTCGCGCACGCACCGCTCTTCGTGACCGACGTCGATCGCGGCCCGGCGGCGGCCAACGCGATCACGGACTTCTTCCACCTTCTCTTCGTCAACAACCACGCGCGGCCGCTGTTCGCGTTCCTGTTCGGGTACGCGCTGGTGCAACTGCTCGACCGGCGGCTGCAGGGGGGCGACGGCTGGGTGAGCGCCCGCAAGCTGCTGCGCCGGCGGGGCTGGTGGCTGATCGCGATCGGGATCGTCCACACGGTGGTGCTGGTCCCGATCGACATCCTCGGCGTGTACGGGCTCGCCGCCGTCCTGCTGGTCGGCCTGCTGCGGCGCGGGGACGCGAGCCTGTTGTGGACGGCGGGGCTCACCCTGGTGCCCGCCACGCTCATCGTCGGGGCCGGCATGTGGTTCGCGCTGGGGCGGGACATCTCCACCTACACCGCGGGAACCGTCGCAGCCGGCGGCCGGGGCTTCTGGGAGCTGCTCCCCGAGCGGCTGATCGCCTGGCCCTTCGGCCTGGTCGTGGCCGTCGTCGCGGTCATCCCCGGGGTGGTGCTGGGGATGTGGGCGGCGCGGCGCCGCTTCCTGGACGAGCCCGCACGCCATCGGGGGTTCCTGATCCGCGCCACGGCGATCACCACGGCCGTGTCCGTCGCCGGCAGCGTCCCGGCGGCCCTCATCCAGACCGGCGCGTGGGCCGAGCCGTCGCAGGCGGCGCTGTGGGCGGCGGTGCTGGCGCAACCCCTCACCGGCTACGCCGGGGGCATCGGCATGGCGGGCCTCGTCGCCCTGGTCGCGATCGGGGCCGCCCGCCGCCGCAACCGGCTCACCACGATGGTCGAGGCCCTCGGCCGGCGCTCGATGAGCCTGTACCTCTTCCAGTCCGCCGCGTTCGTCCTGATCTTCTACCCCTTCGGCCTGGGGCTGGAGGACGAGCTCGGCCTCGCGGGCGCCACGGCCGTGGCGGCGGGCACGTGGCTGGTCTCGCTCTACCTCGCCGACCTGATGCGGCGCGTCGGTCACCGGGGCCCGGCCGAGATCCTGCTGCGCCGCCTGGCCTACCGCTGAGTCACGGCTCCGGCCCGAGGTAGGCCAGGACCGCGGCGACCCGCCGGTGCACGTCGCCGCTGTTCTCCAGGCCGAGCTTGGTGAAGATGGCGTTCACGTTCTTCTCCACCGACGAGATCGACAGGTGCAGGGCGCGCGCGATGCCGGAGTTCGACCGGCCGTGGGCCATCTCCCGCAGCACGTCCCGCTCACGGGCGGTCAGCGCCTCCCGCTGTCCCCGCACGTCGCGCCGGGCGAGCAGGCCCTCGACCACCTTCGGGTCGATGACCGAGCCGCCCGATGCCACCGCCCTGATCGCCCCGAGCAGCTCGTCCAGATCCCCCACCCGGTCCTTGAGCAGGTACGCGTAGCCCTCGGTGCCGTGCTTGAACAGCTCGAACGCGAACAGCGCGTCCGCGAACTGCGACAGCACGACCACCCCGACCCGCGGGTGCGCGGAGCGGATGCGGTGGGCCGCGTCGATGCCCTCGAAGCCCTGCCGCCACGCCCCTCCGGGCATCCGGATGTCGGTGATCACGACGTCGGGGCCGAGCCGGCGTACGGCGTCCAGGAGCTCGTCGGCGTTGCCCACCGCGCCCACGACCGTGACCTCGCCCGACGTCTCCAGCAGTTGCCGGGTGCCCTCGCGCACCAGGTAGTGGTCGTCGGCCACCACCGTACGGATCCGCTCACCCATCGACCGGCACCCACGCGTTCACCCGTGTCCCCTTCCCCGGCTCGCTGTCCACCGTCAGGCCACCGCCGAGCGCGTCCAGGCGGTCGGCGAGCGTGGCCAGTCCCCTGCGGGCCGCAGCGCCGGGGTCGAAGCCCTTGCCGTCGTCGGCGACCGTCGCGCGCAGGCGACCGTCCTCCTGCGACAGGCGTACCTCTATGGTCGCCGCGCCCGCGTGCTTGAGCGCGTTCGCGACCGCCTCGCTCACGGTGAAGTACATCGCGCCCTCGACCTGGTCGGCGAACCGCCTGGCGCGCAGCGGCGGGGGCGAGGTCACCGTCGTGCGCACGGGCAGGCGGGAGCAGCGCTCCTCCACAGCCTCCACCAGACCTCCCTGGCTGAGCGAGGACGGGTGGATGCCGGCCGCCAGCTCGCGCAGGTCGGCGAGCGTCTGGCGGGCCTGCTCGCGCAGATGGGCCAGCATGTCGGGGCCCGCGCCCGTGGCCCGGGCGAGTTCGAGGCCGGCGATGAGGGCGACGAGCTGCTGCTGCACGCCGTCGTGGATGTTGCGCTCGATACGGCGGCGCTCGGCCTCCTGGGCGTTGACCAGGCGGCTGACCAGGCCGGCGCTCTGGATGGCCAGCCCGGCCGGCACGGCCAGCGCCTCCAGCAGGCGCCGGTCCACGCGGGTCAGCGGGCCGGCGTCCCTGGGGCCGCACTCGATGCGCCCGAGGCCGCCGCGTACCGGCATCTCCAGCACCGCCCGCCCCTCCTCCCGGCCCGAGACCACGCGCGTGCCGTCCGCGAGCGTCACCGCCGCCCACCTGACGTCCAGCCCGGTCCGCACCGCGGCGGCCAGCCGGCCCACCTGCTCCACCGGCTCGGGGGCGTCGTCGAGCGCCGTACCGAGGTCGGACAGCACCTCGTCCACCGTCGGCCGGATGTCGAACACCAGGTGCAGGCGTGACCCCCGGATGCCGACGCGGAGGTCGAGCAGCCGGTGCCGCACGACCGCCACCCCGATCGCGGCGGGCAGCGAGCCGACCACCGCCAGGACCCCGAGGATCCCGACCGCCCCGACCTGCACCCCGCCGAAGTTGAAGAGCGAGAGCAGCACTCCGCCGGCCAGGGTCGCGGTCGTGCCCCCCACCATCCAGGCGTACTGCCCGCGCTCGCCGGAGCCGCTGCGCCGCCAGCGCACCACGAGCCCGCAGAACACGATCGCGGCCATGACCCACGTGACGAGCTGCCCGCCTGCCGACGCGAGCGCCGCGACCACACCCGCCGGGGACAGCGGCCCGGACGACCGGTACGGGCCGAGGCCGCTCACCAGGTATCCCCCGGCATGCAGGGCGACCGCGATGCCCGAGATCCACGCCACCGCCCGCCAGCGCCGCGTCGGCAACTGCCCGTCGGGGAACAGCAGGGGCACGAAGATCCAGGTGAGACCGTAGAACACGGCGAACATGGACAGGAGGAACGAGACGAGGAGATCGGGGGCGCCGCGCACCCCCAGCCCCGCGCCGAGGCTGCCGAGCCCCAGGCACAGGCCGGCCGCGAGGAGCAGCCAGCCGTAGCGGAGCGCGGGACGCCTGGCGGCCAGCAGCCAGCCCAGCGCGGGCAGGAGCAGGGCGAGGACGATGTACGCCCACTGCGTCGCCGGGGCGGGCAGGCCGCTCTCCAGCAGCGCGCCGCTCACGGTGCCGGCGGCCGCGATCAACGCCAGCGGCCCGGCCACCAGCCTGAACCTCATAGGGCCCCATCGTGACGAGCGTGCAGGACGGCGTCTACCAGGTTATCCGCATATTTCCTACGGCCAGCCGCACCGCAGAAACGGCGGTCCCCTTGGTGGTCCCGATCTTGCCCCCCGGGATTTGCTGAAGCCACGAGTCGATCCTCGAATGGAGCCCTTCCATGAACACTCCGTCGAAGCCCGCCCGGTTCCTCGCCGCGGCCGCGGTGGCGATCACCATGTCGGCCTGCGTGAGCGCGCCCGCTCCCGTTCAGGCCACGACCGCTCCCACCACCGCCGCGACCGCCGCCCCCGGCGTCCCCGACACACCGGTGGGCCGGCAGCTGGGCTGGCTGCTGGAGGCGACCGCCCGCACGCCGATCCCGGAGAGCGAGCTGGCCGGGCACTTCGCCGCCGACTTCCTCAGGAAGATCCCGCCCGCGCAGCTCAACCAGGTCCTGGCGGGCTTCACGGGCATGCGGCTGGAGCGGCTGCTGCAGTCGCGGGACACCGCGCTGGCCGCCCGCGTCGTGGTGGGCACCGCGGCGTTCGAGGTCCTGCTCAGCGTGGACGCCGCGGGGCTGATCGACGGCCTGCTGTTCCGCCCGCCCGCCCCGCGGAGCTGGGCCGAGGCGGACGAGCGGCTCCGGGCGGCCTCCCCGCAGGCCGGCTTCCTGGCCGCCGAGCTGACCGCGGACGGCAGGTGCCGCCCGGTGCACGGCCTGGCCGCCGACCAGGTGCGCCCGCTGGGGTCCATGTTCAAGCTGTACGTGCTGGGCGCGGTGGCCGAGCGCGTCAGGAGCGGCGCGTTCGGCTGGGACACCGAGCTCACGATCACGCCCGAGCTGAAGAGCCTGCCGTCCGGCGAGCTCCAGGACCGCCCTGACGGCAGCAAGGTGTCCGTCCTGGAGGCCGCCAAGCTGATGATCTCCATCAGCGACAACACGGCCACCGACCTGCTGGTCCACAAGGCAGGCCGCAAGGCGGTCGAGCGGACGATGCGGGCCTGGGGCGCCCGCGACAAGCGCAACGTGCCCCTTCTGACGACGAGGGAGCTGTTCGTCCTCAAGGGTGTGGACTATCCGCGCCACGCCAGGCGGTATCTGTCGCTGGGGACCGCCGGGCAGCGCGCCTACCTGGACCGGGTCGTGGCCAAGGCGCCGCTGTCGGCGTTCGAGATGTGGACGGCGCCGCGCGACCTGGACGCGGTCGAGTGGTACGCCTCCCCCGCCGACATCTGCCGGGCCTACGCGGGGCTGGTGAAGCTGGGCGACCCGCGGATCGGCGAGGCCATGTCCATCTCCGACGCGGGGCTCGGGCTGGACCGGGCCCAGTGGCCGACCGTGTGGTTCAAGGGCGGTTCGGAGCCTGGGGTGTCGGACCTGAGCTTCCTGGCCCGTACGTCGGGGGGCAGGACGTACGTCGTCACCACGATGGCCATCGACCCGAAGGCACCGATCAAGCAGCAGACGGGACCGGAGCAACTCGCCGTCGCCCGCGGCGCCTTCACCCTCACCAAGGAATCCTGACCGACGATCCCGCCTTTTAGGATTCCACTTCTTATAATTGGGCTCCTAAAAGGAGGCGAGTCATGCGGATTCAGAGGCCCACGGACATGTTCGACCGCACGTGGGAGTGGGCACAGCTGACCAGATTCGTCTCCGACGACGAGCCCGGAGCGAGCCTCGGTGTCGTCTCGGGCCGGCGGCGCCAGGGCAAGACGTTCCTTCTGGAGGCGATGTGCGAGGCCACGGGCGGCTTCTACTATTCGGCGACGGAGGCCGTGCCGCGGCAGGAGGCGCTCAGGCAACTCGGCGACGCCGTGGGGCGTCATACCGGCGCACCGGGGAGGGTCCACTTCGCTCACTGGGAAGAAGCCCTTGACGCCCTGCTCTCGCTCGGCACCGACCGTCCCGTGCCCGTGGTCATCGACGAGTTCCCCTATCTCGTGCACGGGGCGCCGGAACTGCCATCGTTGATCCAGCGGGCGCTGTCGCCCCGGCGCAGGGAGCGCATCGAGTCCCGGGCGCGGATCCTGCTGTGCGGCTCGTCGATCTCGTTCATGGGCAACCTCCTCATGGGCAGCGCTCCGCTGCGCGGCCGGGCGTCTCTGGAACTGATCGTGCCGACGTTCGACTATCGTGCGGCGCGTGAGTTCTGGGGGCTGGACGACCTGCGGCTCGCGGCGCTCGTCTACCTGATCGTGGGCGGAACACCCGCGTACAAGTCCGAGTTCCTGCGCGGCGCGGCGCCGGCGCGTCTGGAGGACTTCGACGACTGGGTGACGGAGCATGTCCTCAGCCCCGCGAGCCCGCTCTTCAGGGAGGTGAGAGCCCTGCTGGCGGAGGATCCGACGCTCACGAACACCGGTCTCTATCACACGGTGCTCGCCGCGGTCGCCGAAGGAAACTGCACGCGAGGCTCCATCGCGAGCCGGATCGAGCGCAAGGCGACGGACATCTCGCACCATCTGACCGTGTTGGCCGACGCGGGACTGCTGACCGTGGAGCCGGACGCGTTCCGGCAGAACCGCTCGGCCTACCGCATCACCGAGCCGCTGGTCCGCTTCTACCACTCGGTCATGAGACCGGTGTACGCCCAACTCGAGCAGGTGCGTCCGGGCCGGACCGAACGCCTGTGGGAGGCCGCTCAGCCGCGCTTCCGCAGCGCCGTGGCAGGTCCGGTTTTCGAGTACATGTGCCGGACCTGGGCCCACACCATGGCCGCCGACGAGACGCTCGGCGGCATGGCCATGCGGGTGCTGTCGGGCGTCGTCCACGACAGCGCCGCCCGCACGGGCCACGAGGTGGACCTCGTCTCGATGGACGCCGACGGCAACGTCCTGGCCATCGGCGAGGCGAAGTGGGGGGACACGATCGGACTGGCCCACCTCGAACGCATGGAGAAGGTCGCGACGCTCCTGCGCGCCCAGGGCCGGGCTCCGAACGTCATCACCCTCTTCAGCGGCACCGGTTTCATGCCCGCGCTGCGGGAGGCCGCGCGGAAGAGCGGTGGCCGGATCCAGCTCGTGGATCTCGAACGGCTTTACCACGGAGATTGATCCGGCCCGGAATAGTTGAAAACTAAATCGGGTTGTGGGGGGCAGACCCGCTGGAAGGAGCGCGAGATGCCCGCCGTCACCGTAGAGAACCCGTTCACCCTCCCCCGCCTGCCCGAGCCCGTTTCCGGGACGCCAGGGCGCAAGGTGCTGGCCGTCGAGACCGCGCCCAGCGGGTTCGAGGGCGAGGGCTTCCCCGTGCGCCGGGCGCTGGCCGCCATCAAGCCCGAGTACCTGGACCCCTTCGTGATGATGGACCAGATGGGCGAGGTGGACTACGCGGCGGGCGAGCCCAAGGGCACGCCGTGGCACCCGCACCGGGGCTTCGAGACCGTCACCTACATGATCGACGGGGTCATGGACCACCTCGACTCCAACGGCGGCGGTGGGACGATCACCAACGGGGACACCCAGTGGATGACCGCCGGGGCCGGGATCCTGCACAAGGAGGCGCCGCCGGAGTGGCTCGTGCAGCAGGGCGGGCTGTTCCACGGGATCCAGCTCTGGGTGAACCTGCCGGGGTCGAAGAAGATGATCGCCCCGAAATATCAGGACATCGGGGGATCCAGTGTCGTGCTGCTGAGCAGCCATGACGGCGGGGCGCTGGTCCGGCTCATCGCCGGGGACCTGGGCGGGAATGTCGGCCCGGGCAGCACCCAGACGCCGATCACGCTGCTGCACGCCACCGTCTCGCCGGGGGCGCGGCTGGTCATGCCGTGGCGCAAGGACTTCAACGCCCTGGCGTACGCGCTGTCCGGCCGGGGCACCGCGGGCGCCGAGCGGCGGCCGTTCCACGGCGGGCAGCTGGCCGTGTTCGAGGGGTTCGGCAACCGCCCGGGGCTGGCCACCACGGCCGAGACCATCACGATCTCGGCGGCCAAGGAGCCGCTCGAAGTGATCGTCCTGGGCGGCGAGCCCATCGGGGAGCCGGTGGCGCACTACGGGCCGTTCGTCATGAACACCAAGGCCGAGCTGGTGCAGGCGTTCGAGGACTTCAAGGCCGGCCGCCTCGGCACCGTCCCCGCCCACCACGCCTGACCCCGCCCGCGCCCCAGCACCACTCCTCCCCCAGAGGCCCACGCCATCCAGGCGCGGGCCTCTTCCTATTTATGGAAGTAGGTAATAAAGTACAGCTTCATTATGAAGCTGGAACGTGATGACGATGAGCTGATCTACGATGCCGACGTCCGGGCGGCCATGAAGGAGTTCACGGGCGGTGGTGACACGTCGGCGTTCGAGGCGGCGGCCGCCGTGCGCACGGCTTTCCAGGCCGTCGAGCGGATGCGGTCCCACGGCAGCGAGGGGCGGGGCCTCAGCTCCGGTGCGATGGACATCCTGCTGCGGCTGAGCTCGGCCGGGGACGACGGTGCCAGCATCGGCGAGCTGGCCCAGGCGGCGGGCGTGAGCCCCAGGAACGTCACCGGGCTGGTGGACACCCTCGAACGCGACGGGCTGGCGCGCCGGGTCCCCGACCGGAACGACCGGCGCTCGGTGCGGGCCCTGATCACGCCCGAGGGGCGGTCCTGGATCGAGGCGTTCAGGAAGCCGTCGCAGCTCGCGATGGCGGCGATCTTCCGGGGCTTCACGCCAGCCGAGCTGGCGACGTTGCGCCACCTGTGCCTGCGGCTGGCCGCCAATCAGGAACAGCTGGCCGAGCACCTGAAAGGGATGAGCGCCGAATGAGCACCAGAGACGTCGGGTTATCACGACGCCCGGTTCCGGGGGGATGTGGCGGGGGCGGTGGCGCTGGTCGCCGAATCGGGGTTCTCGTTCCGGAGCCCGTTCATCACCTCCGCCGACCCCGCCGGCCACCTGGCGGGGCTGGCCGGACTCCTGCGGGTGGTGACGGAGGTGGAGCTGATCAGCGAGCTGTACGGGAAGTCGGAGGCGACGCTCGTGTACGACGTGCACACGGCGACGCCCGCCGGCGTCCAGCGGACGGCCGAGCACTTCCGGCTCCGCGACGGGAAGATCGCCGCCATCATGCTGATCTTCGACGCGGCCCCGTGGCAGCCGATGGCGTCCGTGATCAGGTGAGCGGGAGGGCGGCGGCGGTCTGGCGCCAGATCCGGCCCTCCTTGAGCACCAGGGTGCCGTACGTGGCGACGCGGTTCCCCCCGACGGTCATCAGGGCGTTGTAGAAGATCACGTCCTCGGTCACCCGGCTGGAGACGATCTCGTCGACCTGGGGCTTCGCGGAGAGATAGGCGGCGAACAGCTCTCCGATCTCAGCGGGGCCCCGGGCGACGCGGTCGAAGCGGACGACCTCGGCCTCCTCGTGATACTGGGCGAGCAGGGCCTCCAGGTCCTGGCCGGCGATGGCGGCGAGCTGGCGGTCGAACACATCCTGGGCGGTCATGCGCCACCTTCTGCGGAGAGCGGACGGGACAGGTCATAGGCCACCTGTGCCGCGGCGACCAGCAGGATGGCGGGCAGCGCCACCACCACCGGCAGCAGCGAGGCGGCCAGCACCAGCGCGGCGGCGGCCAGGCGGATGACACCCGCGCGGCGGCCGCGCGAGCACAGGTGCTGCACTCCGAGCACGGCCAGCGCGAGCGCCGCGGGCACCGCCACCGACCCGCTCGTCCGGGACGGGTGCGCGATCGCGTGCTCGATGCCGATCCCGAACGCCACCAGGCCGAGCGACAGCGGCAGGTGCGAGTAGACCCACACCTGCCCGGCCAGCCGGGTACGCAGCACGACGGACTCGTCGAGGTGGCCGAAATAGAGCCACCAGAAGCCCATCGCGATCGCCACCCCGGCCAGCGCGATGAGCAACGCCCCCGGCGTGACGTCGTGGCCCTTGAGACCGATGACGACGGCGGCGACGACCTCGCCGAGGACGATCACGACGAAGAGCCCGAACCGTTCGGGCAGGTGCTCGGTCTGCGGTGGCAGCTTGCCCTGGTGGCGCCGGGCCAGCAGGGGCGTGGCGAGGTCGATGACAAGGGCGACGGCCCACAGCGCGTACCGCTGGGGCGGCTCCACCGCCAGCGAGGCCAGCCAGATGACCACGGCCACGGCGAACCCGGTGGCGTAGCGGGCGGTCAGCGGCCTGGCCTCGGGCACGTGGCGGCCGGCCCGTACGTAGGCGACGATGAGCAGCACCCGCGCCGCGGCGTAGGAGACGGCGAAGAGCCCGGAGCGCTGCTCGATGTCGCCCACGCTCGCCGCCATGGAGGCGACGGCCAGGATCTGCGGCAGCGCGAGGAGCCGGTGGCTGACGTCGTCGGTGTCGAACCGGTTGGCGTAGAAGACGTATCCCGCCCAGGCCCACCAGACCGGTACGAACAACCCCACGAACGTGAGGATCCCGGCCGTGCCCGCGCCCTCGGCGAGCACGGCGGCCAGCTCGGCGACCGCCACGACGAAGACCAGGTCGTACAGGAGCTCCAGCCAGGTCGCCCGGCGGTGCGCGGCTTCGAACAGCCGTAATCGGGGTGGCTGCCACTGGCGACTCGTCACGAGGCCCCTTCCAGTATGTAATTGTGTAATTATGCCCGCCTTACGCAGGGCTCGCGACACCTATTTCAGGGTGAGGCAGGCGACGCGCTCGCCGGCCGTGCCGACCTCCGGGCCCGAGGTCTTGGTGCCCTGGGAGTGGATCACGAGCGAGCCCGGCAGGCCGGCGCTGCGCAGCCCCCACGGGTTGCGGGCACTCGACCGGCCGGCGCCGTCGCCGTCGGTGGTGAAGTCGAGCCAGACCTCGCTGGTGGCGTCGATCTGGCCGGGGTTGTGCTGGTAGTGGGGCCCCGACTCGTCGGGCTTCTTGCCGCAGGGCTTGGTGTGCAGGTGGGCGCCGTAGTGGTGGTTGGGCGCCATGCCCTCGACGACGAGCGAGGTGCGTGTCTGCCCTCCGGACGACTCGACGGTGACGCTCGCCTGGGAGCCCTGGGGGGCGAGCTTCCGGTCGTAGGCGATGGCCCCGGTGTCGTCGGTGCTGAACTCCCCGGCGGAGTTGAGGTTGACCGTCTCGTCCGGCGACGTCTTGGCGTTCTGGACCGGGACGGGCGGCCCCGCGCAGCCCACCACGACGGGCGCGGTCAGAAGGACGAGCAGGACTGCGGGCACGCGCATGAGACCCCCACGGTTCGAGCCCCTCCGGCATGAGGGCTCCGAGAGGGCACCACTCTAACGAGTGACCGGCCTGTTACGTACGGTTATCACGTCCTAGGCGCCATGTTTCGCCGCGATGTCGTCGATCAGGGCGGCCAGCGTGAAGTCGAGGTCGGTGAGCCCGCCCTGGTCATGGGTGGTGAGGGCCAGGTGGAGCGCGCGCCAGCGGATGTCGATGTCGGGATGGTGGTTGAGCTCCTCCGCCTTGACCGCGATCTCGTCGACGATGCGGATGGCGGTGGGGAAGTCGGGCGCGGTGACCGTGCGCCGGATCTCGTCGCCCTCACGCCGCCACTCGGGCAGGTCGTTGAGCTTGCTCTCGACGTCCATGGGACCCACATTACGCCAGCGCCCCGAGCCGATCTTGGCGGGCATCTTGCCTAGAACGAGGTTCTAGAAGCAGAGTGGGGCACATGATTGTCGAGTATGCGGACCGGGTCTGGCACGGCGAATCGGACGACAGCATCGTGGACGCGGGCATGCAGGGCGAGGGCGTCCTGACGATCGCGGACGGCCTGGGCTGGTGGTCCGGGTTCGGAAATGTCATCACCTTCGAGACCGACGGGGAGCTGGTGCTGTTCGACACCAGCAGTCCCTTCTCGGCGGCCCGGCTGCACGAGGACGTACGCGGCTGGACGCGGGCGCCGCTGACCACCGCCTTCTACTCGCACGGGCACATCGACCACGTGTTCGGGACGGCACCGTTCGAGGAGTCGGGCCCACGGGCCACGATCTACGCCCACAGAGCGGTGGCCGATCGGTTCGAGCGATATCTGCTGACCAACGGCTACAACGCGGTGATCAACCAGCGCCAGTTCCAGGCACCCCAGCTCCGCTGGCCGACCTCCTACCGCCACCCCGACGTCACCTACACCGACACGCTGACCGTGCGGCGCGGCGGGCTCACGTTCGACCTGCTGCACGCCAAGGGCGAGACGGACGACGCGACCATCGGCTACGTCCGCGAGCACGAGCTGCTGCTCCCAGGCGACCTGTTCATCTGGGTCACGCCCAATTGCGGGAACCCGCAGAAGGTGCAGCGCTATCCCCGGGAATGGGTGCACGCGCTGCAGCGGATGGCCGCCATGAACGCCGAGATCATGCTGCCCAGCCATGGCGCTCCCGTCTTCGGCCGCGACCGCATCCGCCAGGCGCTGCTGGAGACGGCCGAATGGCTGGAGTCGCTCGTCACGCAGACGCTCGACCTGCTCAACGCGGGCGCCCGGCTCGACGAGATCGTCCATGCCGTGCGCCCGCCGGCCCACCTCTCCGACCGGCCCTACCTGCGGGCCCGCTACGACGAGCCGGAGTTCGTCGTACGCAACCTGTGGCGGCTCTACGGCGGCTGGTACGACGGCAACCCGGCCAACCTCAAACCCGCCCCCGACGCCGTGCTGGCGAGATCGGTGGCCGAGCTCGCGGGCGGCCCGGCGGCCCTCGCGGACGCCGCGCTCAAGGCCCTTTCCGACGGGGACGAGCGGCTGGCGGGGCACCTCGCGGAGATGGCCGCCCTGGCGGCCCCGGACGACCCGGGCGTGCACCGCGTACGCGCGGCGGTCTTCTCCGCCAGGGCGGCGAACGAGCTCTCCCTCATGGCGAAGGGCGTCTTCACCTGGGCCGCCTCGGAGTCCGAGCGGCGTTCGTGAGGGTCAGTCCTTCCACCAGTCGGGCAGCGGTGGCTGGATCATGGGCAGTGAGTCCTTGGGCACGTCGGCGGGGACGTCGATGGTGAGCGTGACGGCGTCGGACGCGATGCGCTGCACGTGCTCGACGACCCAGTCGTCCTTGACGTGGGCAACGTCTACGTTGTATCCGCTGCCACTGCCGTCCGGGTTGCTCCACATCACCAGGTAATGGATCTTCATCCCGGCCCGCTCCATGGCGGCTCTGACGTCGGCGACCGGCTTGCCGCGGGCCTGGTACCCCTCGATCACCCCGCCGCCCGGGTCGACGTCGACCTGGATCGGCGTGGCGTAGAGCTCCCCTGGCGCGGCGGGCCTGCCGATGCCGAAGACGATCTTCCCGGTGACGCCGACCGGCATGGAGATCTTGCCGCACCAGGCGGAGCCGCAACCCTCCATCCGCGTGCTGATCGTCACACCCGTGCCGGCCGGGAACTTCCCGTCCATGAGCGCGGGGCCGATCAGCTTGCCCACGTCCTGCGGTGCCACGGGGGCCTTCTTCACCTCCGCGTCCAGACCGACCGCGCGGAACGCCTCGGTGAACTTCGCGGCCTCGGCCTCGGGATCGTTGATGGTGACCTCGATGAAGTCGTCGCCGGCCCTGAGAGAGACGGCGGCGTTGGCGTACTGGGTGGCGGGGCCGACGAACGGGGTCCACACGACGAGGGCGGCGGCCAGCCCGGCGGCCACCACGCCGAGCGCAGCCAGGCGCCGCACGGGCAAGCGCCGGCGTACGGGCTCGCGCGCCTCGGCCATGATCGACTCCAGCAGCGCCCGCGCGCCCGCCCCGGATGCCTGCCCCAGGGGTTCCCCGGCCAGGTCCTCGTCGCGCACGCGTGCGAGATCGGCGATGTTCACAGGTTGCTCCCTTCGACGGCGACGGCGCGCGAGTGCTCGATCCCGGCCTCGGCCAGGCCCCGGGCGAAGCGCCTGCGGGCGCGGTAGAGCCTGACCCGCACGGTGTTGGCGGAGACGCCGAGGACCTTGGCGATCTGGCGCGGGTCCAGTTGCTCCCATGCGACCAGCGCGAGCAGCTCCCTGTCACTCTCGGGCAGGGCGCGGAACACCCGCCCCATCTGGGAGAGGTCCTCACCGGGCGGCCGGGCGACGAGCGGCGCGGCGGCGAGCTGCGCGCGCAGGGCGGCGGTGCGCCGCTCGTGCCGCCGCTCGCCGCGCCGCTGGTTGGCCAGCACCTTCCTGGCCACGCCGAAGAGCCACAGCCTGGCCTCGTCCCCCTCGGGGATCTCCTCGACCCGGCGCCAGGCGATCATGAAGGTCTCGGCCACCACGTCGGCCGCGTCGTCCGGATCGGGACAGCGGCGCAACGCGTACCCGAGCAGCGGCCGGTACGAGGATCCGTAGATCTCCTCGAACCGGCTTTCGGGATCGAGTCCCACGTGGGCTCCTCACTTGAGTGCGTCAACACTCAAGCGCATGTCCGGAATGTCGGCAGCATTACCGGGGTCAGCCGAAGTGGGCGCGAGTCTCCGCGAACGCCTGGTCCGTGCCCTCCAGGGCGGCCGCCACGTCGGCCTCCGTGTGCGCGGCCGACATGAACCAGTTGTGCCACGGGTGCAGGTAGACCCCGTGCCGCAGGCAGGCGTCGCTCCAGTGCATCGCCACGGACAGGTCGGCGTCCCCGTCGAAGCTGAGCCACGGGATCGTCACCGGCCCCGTCTGGTTGACCACGAAACCGTGCGACTTGGCCTGCGCGTACAGTCCCTCCCTGAGCTGCGTCCCCGCGCGTTCCATGACCGCGATGCCGTCGGTGTCGCGCAGCGTCTCGATGGTGGCCTTGGCCGCCGCCATCGCCACCGCCGAGAACCAGAACGACCCCGTCGAGTACAGCGTCTGCGCGGGCCCGCGCAGCGCGTCGGTGCCGGTCACGGCGGCGATCGGGTAGCCGTTGGCCATCGCCTTCGACCAGGCGGTCAGGTCGGGGCGCACCCCGTACGGCTCCCACGACCCCCGCAGGTCGATGCGGAACCCGGCGCGCACGTCGTCGATCACCAGGGCGGCGCCGAGCCGGTCGGCCAGCGCCCGGGCGCCCCGCGCGAAGGCGGGCTCCACCAGCTCCTGGTCCTCGAACGAGTCGTGCCTGAAGGGCGTGACGATGATCGCCGCCACGTCACCCTCCACGGTCGCCGCCGCGGCCTCCAGGGACTCCAGGGAGTTGTAGGTGAACTCCACCAGGTCGGCCCGCTCGTTCGGCGTCGTCCCCGACAGGGACGGCGTGCACCAGGGGTCGGCCCCGTGATAGGCCCCGTGGGCCATCAGCACCTTCGTCCGCCCCGTCGCGGCCCTGGCGACCATGAGCGCCTGCGTGGTGGCGTCGGTGCCGTTCTTGGAGAACATCGCCCAGTCCGCGCTCGGCACGGTGTCCACCAGCAGCTCCGCCAGCTCCACCATGATCGGCCCCGGGCCGTTGAGGCAGTCGCCGAGCGCGGCCTGGCGGGCGGCGGCCTCCTCCACGTGCGGGTGCCGGTGCCCGAGCACCACGGGGCCCCAGCTGCACATGAAGTCGATGTACGCGCGGCCGTTCACGTCCCACTGGCGGCAGCCCTCGCCGCGCTCGAAGAACTGGGGGAAGCCGGGGGCGAAGAGGGCGGCGTTGAGGTGGCCGTACATGCCGCCGGGGACGACCTTGGCGGCCCGCTGACGGAGTTCTGCGTCGGTGGTCATGGAGGGCAGTCCTAGTGGGAGAGGAGGCTGAGGGTGGAGTCGAGGTCGGTCAGCCCGGCGTCGGAGCCGAGGCCGGTGGCGACGCGGGCGGCGGCGGCCGTGCCCCAGCGGGCGGCGGTCAGGACGTCCCGGTCGTGGAGCAGGCCGGTGAGGAAGCCGGCGCAGTAGGCGTCGCCGCAGCCCGTGGTGTCGGAGACCTCCGTCTTCAGCGCCGGTACGTGCTCGGACACGTGATCCGGGCCGTCTGCGGTCACGACCAGGCTGCCGGCCGCGCCCAGGGTGACCAGCACGCCGCGCGGCCCGTCGGCGAGCAGCGCCCGCGCGGCGGCCTCGACGTCCTGGGCGCCGGTCATGAGCAGCGCCTGGGACTCGTTCGGCAGCACGTAGTCCACGTGCGGCAGGAACGCGCGGGCCATGCCCAGCAGGTCGGGCATCTCCGACAGCAGGTCCATCGTGACAATGGTGCCGGCGGACCGGACGGCGTCGAGGAGGGCGAAGAAGGCCGGGTCGCCGAGGCCGAACGTGACGTCCATGCCGCCCAGGTGGATCGCGCGGGCCGAGTGCAGCACGTCCGCGTCCAGGTCGGGGTAGGCGACGGTCAGGTTCGCGCCGGGCACGTGGAAGCTGGGGCGCCCGCCGTCCGGCCTGATGGGCAGGATCGAGGCCGCCGTCTGCTCCCCCGCCCTGCGGACGAGCCGCGAGGCGTCCACGCCGCGCTTGGCCAGCACCATGAGCAGGAAGTCGCCGAGCTCGTCGTCTCCGACGGCGCCCATGGTGACCACGTCGTTGCCCAGCTTGACCAGGTCCACCGCCGTGCCCGCGGCGGCGCCCGCGGCGGTGAGGCGGATCTGGTCGACCAGCACGGTGTCCTGGCCCTCGGGGATGTGCTCGACGGGCCTGGTGAGGATGTCGACGATGTGGACGCCGACGGTGACGACGGTCATAGTCTAAATAGACAGACGTCCGAATAAAAAGTCAACGGAGGATTCGATGCCGAAGATCGTCGATCACGACGAGCGCAGGCGCGAGGTCCTGTCAGCGGCGCGCCGGGTGATCGTCAGGGACGGCATCGACGCCGCCACCACCCGCGCCATCGCCAAGGAGGCGGGCTACTCCAACGGGGTGCTCGCCCACTACTTCGCCGACAAGGACGAGATCCTGCTGTCCGCGCTGCGCCAGTCCCACCAGCGCATCCGCACCCGGCTGACCCGCAAGGTGGACGGCGTCAGCGGCCTGGCGGCGCTGCGCGAGGTGCTGCTGGACAACCTGCCGCTGGACGGCGAGCGCAGCCAGGAGACCCGGCTGGAGGTCAGCTTCTGGAGCCGCAGCCTGGCCTCGGAGCGGCTGGCCGAGGTGCAGCGGGCGGAGGCGGGCGAACTGCGCGCCGCCGTACGCGACCTGCTCGGCCGGGCCCGCGCGGCCGGCGAGCTGCGGACGGACGACGACCTCGACGACGTCACCGAGCACCTGCTCGCCCTCGTCGACGGCCTCAGCCTGCACCTGATGCTCTACCCCGGCCGCCTGACCCGCGCGGACGTCGAGCGGATCATGCTGCGCGCCGTTGATCGCCTGTGATGGACTACATTCCACACCTATGAGCCCCCGTGAGCAGTTGTGCGAGTACGGCCGCCGCGCCGTCGACCTCGGCCTGGTGATCGGCACCTCGGGCAATCTCAG
This sequence comes from Nonomuraea sp. NPDC049709, assembly GCF_040674815.1. Lineage (NCBI taxonomy): Bacteria > Bacillati > Actinomycetota > Actinomycetes > Streptosporangiales > Streptosporangiaceae > Nonomuraea > Nonomuraea sp. NPDC049709. Next base: position 134,212 of record NZ_JBFANM010000009.1, on the reverse strand, counting down.
CGTGCGCGAGGGTGACCTGGTCGCCGTGACGCCGTCGGGGGTGGCGCTCGACCGGCTGACGCCCGAGATGTGCCCGGTCGTGGACGTGGCGGGCCACCTCGTGGAGGGCGATCTTCAGCCGTCCAGCGAGACGCCCATGCACCTGGCCGTCTACGGCACCACGGACGCGCGGGCCATCGTGCACACGCACTCGGTGTTCGGGACGGTGGTGGCCACGACGATGACCGAGCTGCCGCCCGTGCACTACAACGCGCTGATGCTGGGCGGGGTGGTCAAGGTCGCCGAGTACGCCACGTACGGCACGCCCGAGCTGGCCGCGAACGTGCGTGCCGCCCTGGAAGGCAAGCGCGCCGCCCTGATGGCCAACCACGGCGGGGTGACCATCGGGGGGACGCTGGAGGAGGCGTTCGAGCTCACCCGGCTGCTGGAGTGGCTCTGCGAGGTGTACGTCCGGGGGCTCGGCGTCGGCAAGCCGACCGTCCTGACGGACGAGCAGCTCGCCGCCGTGGTGGAGCGGGCGCTGAACCCCCCGGAGTTCCCCAGTCGATGAACCCGTCGATGAACCCGTCGATGAACCCGTCGATGAGCCCGGCTATGCGAGCGCGGTCTGCTCGGCCAGCCCGAGGGGCAGCCCGCCCGACCCCGCGATCCGGTCGTGGAACTCCTTCAGCGGGCCCTGGAACGACTCCCGGATGCGGTCGATCTCGATGGCGCCGGTGAGGTAGGACGGGGCCTGGGTGGGCCAGGCGCAGTAGCGGTTGACCTCGCCCTGGGCGGTGCCCGGCGACAGCGACGCCTTGGTGGCCATGAACGTCTCGGCCTCTTCGATGGACATGTCCTCGCAGTGCAGGGCCGTGTCGACGACGATCCTGGCGGCGCGGAAGATCCGGCAGTCCAGGTGGGCCAGCTCGGTGGCGGGGGTGTCGAAGTAGCCCTGCTCGTGCAGGAGCTTCTCGACGTACAGGGCCCAGCCCTCGGTGAAGTACGGGGTCCGGAAGACCTTCCGCACCGTACGGGGATTGCCCGCCATGTACGACAGGTGCCAGTGATGCCCGGGGTAGGCCTCGTGGACGGCGATCGACGGCATCTGGGCCCGCGAGTTGGTGCGCAGGCGCTGGCGTACCTGCTCGGGGGTGAAGTCGTCGGGCGTGTACGGGACGAAGAAGATTCCGGTCCGCGAGGTGCTGAGGGGCGGCGGGGACAGGTAGTGGGCCACCGACAGGACGGGCCGGGTGTACTCGGCCGACGGCAGCACGTGGCACTCCTCGCCGTCGGCGAACGTGACGAGGTCCCGCTCGCGTACGAACTCGCGGGCCCGCAGGGTCTCCGCCTCGTACTCGGCCCGCATGTCGGCGAGGGTCGGCGGGTGGTCGTCCATGAGGAACTCCATGGCCGCCCGCCAGTCCTGGGTGCCGTTGACCTGGAGCGCGACCTCGCGCATGCGCGCGTCCAGCTCCGCCCAGGCGGCCTTGCCCTTCTCGTGCAGCTCGGCGGCGCCGTACCCGAGCAGCTCGCGCTCGCGCAGCAGCGTGGAGTAGAGCCGCTCCCCCATGCGCCAGGTGCCTCCGCACTCGAAGCCCTCCAGGAAGGCGACGAGGTCGTCGAACGCCCGCGCGGCCGGCTCGGCCGCCGCGGCCAGCCGGGCGCGCAGCTCGGCGTCCTCGACCATGGACGGGATCGTGCGGGTCAGGAAGTTGCGGCCGGTGCGCGCCTGGCCCAGCCCCCGGGTGACCAGCAGCGGGGCGGCCAGGTCCGGGTCCAGGTTCGCCTGGCAGGCCGCCAGCACGCCGGGCACCTCGGCCAGGCGGGACAGGGCGGAGGAGACCAGCTCGGGCTCGGGCTTGAGCCGGCGCTGGAAGGGCGTGTACAGCGAGGCGAAGACGGCCCCGAGGTAGACGCTGGGGTCGCGCCGCCACTCGGGCCAGGACGCGAGCACGATCGAGCCCTTGAGCTGCGACAGGACGAGGTCTCTGTCGATCGCGTCGTCCGGCGACGGGGCCTCGGTGGCCGAGAGGCGGTCGTACCAGAGGGCCTGCTCGCGCTCGCGGGCCTCCCAGCCGGAGGCGGTGAAATCGCCGAGGGTGTGATCGTAACCGTCGGCCCCCAGGGAGGCGGCGACGACGGGACGGTCGGAAAAGTACCACTTGAGAAACTCGTCCACCGATGCACCATATCCTGAGCAAATGCCCCTGCAGATCACTGGCGCGCTAGGCGACCCTGACCTGATCCGCCTCCCCTGGGAGGTCCCCCTTCAAGACTGGCCCCAGCACCATCTGGTGGACCTGCCGCGGGGCATCTCGCGGCACGTCGTGCGCTTCGCCCGGCTGTCCGGGAAGGTGTACGCGATCAAGGAGATCAGCGAGCGCTACGCCAAGCGGGAGTATCAGCTCCTGTGGGACCTGGCCAGGCTGGACGCGCCAGCCGTGGAGCCGGTCGCGTACGTCACCGGCCGCGAGGACGGGCTCGACGCGGCGCTGATCACCCGGCACCTGCAGTTCTCGCTCCCCTACCGCGCGGTCATGTCGGGCACCCTGCGCCCCGACACGCTCACCCGGCTGCTGGACGCGCTGGCCGTGCTGCTGGTGCGGCTGCACCTGAACGGCTTCTACTGGGGTGACTGCTCGCTGTCCAACACGTTGTTCCGCCGCGATGCGGGGGCGTTCGCGGCGTACCTGGTGGACGCCGAGACCGGTGAGATGCACCCGATGATCAGCGAGGGGCAGCGACTGGGCGACATCGACACCGCGCACACGAACATCTTCGGCGAGATGCTCGACCTGGAGGCCGGAGGGCTGCTGCACCCGTCGATCGACCCCATGGAGACCGCCGAGGACGTCGTGGCCCGCTACCACCGCCTGTGGAACGAGATCAACGAGAGCGAGGTCATCGAGGAGGTCGACTGGCACCGCGTGGAGCAGCGCATCAGGCGGCTGAACCTGCTGGGCTTCGACGTGGCGGAGATGATGGTGCGGCGCAAGGTCGGCACCGGGCGGCTCATCGTACGGCCCAAGGTCGTGGACTCCGGGCACCACCAGCGGCGCCTGCTCCGGCTGACCGGTCTCGACGTGGAGGAGAACCAGGCACGGCGGCTGCTCAACGACCTCGACGGGTTCCGGGTGGCCAAGGGGCTGCGGCACGAGGACGAGGCCATAGTGGCGCACCGGTGGCTGGCGGAGGTGTTCCAGCCGACGGTCGAGGCCATCCCCGCGGACCTGCGCGGGAAGCTGGAGCCCGCGCAGCTCTTCCACGAGATACTCGACCACCGCTGGTACCTGTCGGAGCAGGAGGGCGCCGACGTCGGGCTGGCCACGGCGGTGAAGTCGTACGTGAGCAACGTGCTGGTGCACAAGCCGGACGAGCGGGCGCTCCTGCCCGACGAGCCCGTTCAGTAAGCCACGGAGATGCGCCGGCGCGGATGGGCGTTGCGCTCCACCTCGTCCGCGATCGCGACCGCGTAGTCCTCGGCGGTGATGAAACTGCGCCCCTCGGGGTCGCTCATCAGCGTGTCGCCGCCGAGCCGGTAGCTGCCCGTCCGCTCCCCCGGCGCGATCTCCGCCGCCGGCGAGACGAACGTCCAGTCGAGGTCCTCGACCTCCTGGTAAAGCCGCAGCGCCGCCCGCCCGGCGAGGGACTCCTTCTTGTAGATCTCCGGGAAGCCGGGCGTGTCGACCAGGTCCTGGCCGGGGGCCACCTGCAGGCTGCCGGCCCCGCCCACGACGATCAGCCTGCGCACGCCGGAGGCACGCACGCCGTCGATGAGCGCGCGGTTGGCGGCGAGGAAGGGGGCCTCCGGCTCGGTGCCGTCGCGCGGCGGGGCGATGGCGGAGATGACGGCGTCATGGCCCTCGGCGAGCGTGGCGGCGTCACCGACGTCGCCCTTGACGGGACCCCTGCGGCTGACGCCGGTCACCTCGTGGCCGCGGGAGGCGAGTTCCGCGGCGATGCGCTGCCCGATCATGCCGGTCGCGCCAAAGAGAAGGATCTTCATGTCGCCAAGAGTATCCATCAGATACTGGTTACTTCATCGTGCTATAAGTACCTAATGGATACCGGCGATGTCTTCGACCCGAACTGTCCGACCAGGGTGGTTCTCGATCGGATCGGCGACAAATGGTCGGTCCTGGTGCTGCTCTGCCTCATCGGCGGGCCGATGCGCTTCACCCAGCTGAGGGCACGGATCGGCGGGGTCACGCCCAAGGTGCTGACCCAGACGCTGCGCGCCATGGAGCAGGACGGGCTCCTGACGCGGGAGGTGTTCGCCGAGGTGCCGCCGCGGGTGGAGTACACGCTGACGGACCTGGGCCGGTCGCTGCACGACCCGATCTCCGTGGTGGCCACGTGGGCGGAGCAGAACGTGAACGAGATTCTTCGTTGCCGCGAAAAGTATTCATAAAACGTACAGTTATCCGCAACGGAGTTGTTTTTCTACTTCGTGGCCGTATAAAAGCTCAACACCCGCGTTCGGCGGCCTCTCCGGTGTGATCCCACCCCCCTACGCTGTCCCCGTCCCAAGACGGCGAGGGAGGTCACGTGCTCGGAATCGACACCTGCCTGGCGGAGGTCATGTCCATACCGGGGGCGCTGGACGCCATGCTGGTGGACCACACGACCGGCATGGCGGTGGCCTTCAGCAGCGCGTCAGGTGTGGACGCCGACCGGTCGGCCGCCGCGCTGACCGAGGCCCTGCGCGCCACCAGCGACGGCCTGGCCCGCTCGTGCCCGGGCGAGGTCGTACGCATCGACGACATGCTCGTCACCACGGACAAGGGCCACCACCTGCTCCGGATGATGGAGACGGTGTTCGAGGGCCCTCTCGTCCTGTACGTCCGCCTTGACCTGGAGCGATCCAACCTGGCCCTGGCCAGGCACCGCCTGCAGACCATCTCCAGCCGCCTGACGACGTGACCCATGACGCGGGTCGACACACTCCTGGCCGGGCTCGCCCGCGAGCGCTCCACGGGCGCGCTCCGGGTCGGCCGGAACGGCACGATCTTCCTCGCGGACGGGCGCGTGACGTACATGGAGTGCGCCCAGGCCCCCAGCGTCGAGCGGCTGCTCGCCGCCAGGGGGCTGACGACGGAGGCGGCGCTGCGCGGGCTGCAGGCCGACGGCGGCTGCGAGCGGCTGCTCGCCGAGGGGCCGGTCACCGCGGGCGAGCTGCAGTACGCGGTGCTCGGCGGGGTCCTCGACGCGGCCTTCTTCCTGCTGCCGATCAGCGGGTCGCGGCCCAAGTTCCGCCCCGGGGAGCGGCACTGGCTGGGCGGGCAGTGGTTCTTCGACGTGCCGGGGCTGGTGCGGGAGTGCGCGCGCCGGCGGGCGCAGCTCGCCCAGGCCTGGCCGTCCGCCGACGTGGACAGCCTCCCGGTGCGGCCGCTGGGCCGGCTGCCGGGGCACGCGGTGACGCTGAGCCGGGTCCAGTGGGAGGTCCTCGTCCGGGCCGACCACAAGGCGACGCCCCTGGAGCTGGCCAAGCAGATCGGGCGGCCGGCGTACCCGGTGCTGCTGGCCGTCCGGCGGCTGGCGGCCTCGGGCCTGCTCGCCGCGCCGGACCCGGCCCCCGCTCACGGACTGCCCAAGCGCGGGCGGCAACCGGCCGCGGAGCGCCCGCCGCACGACCCCACGGCCGCGACCCTGCCGCTGGGACCGCCCGTGACCGGGAACCCGACCGACCTGGCACTGCTGATGCGGCTGAAGAAGGCGCTGGAGGAACTGTCGTGAGGTTCCCCTCACTCAGGAGGAGGCCACCGGTGGAGCTACGACAAGAGGTTCTGGAGGAGATGGCGCTCCTGCGTGAGCGCACCCCGGACGTGAACGGGAGCGTCGCCTGCACGGTGGACGGCCTGCCGATCGCCTGCGACCTCGAAGGAAAGACCGGCGAGCAGGCGGCGGCGCTGTCGGCGGCGCTGGTCGCGATGAGCAGGCGGATGCTGAGCATGACCGGCCAGGGGGCGTTCGAGGAGACGCTCGTCTCCGGCTCGGCCGGATTCGTGGCCTTCTACGCCGCCGGCCCCGCCATCGTCCTCACGGTCCTGGCCGGACCCGGCGCGAACGTCGGGCTGCTGCGGCTGGAGGGCAGGAAGACGGCCGCCGGAGTGGCCGCCGTCGCAGCACGGAAACACTGATCCAGCCCCGCTGAGAAGGAGGAGGAAGCATGGCCGGCATGGACGTCTCTCTCAAGGAGATGATGCAGATCGACGGCTCGATCGGAGCCGCGATCGTCGATCACGGCAGCGGCATGGCGCTGGGCACGCTCGGCGGCTCCAAGGACCTGGACCTGCAGGTCGCCGCGGCGGGCAACACGGAGGTGGTCAAGGCCAAACTCCGCACGATGGACTCGCTGGGCCTCAAGGACGCCATCGAGGACATCCTGATCACGCTGAGCGGGCAGTACCACATCATCCGCCCGATCACCGGGCGCGGCGGCAAGGGGTTGTTCCTCTACCTGGCGCTCGACCGCGGGCGCGCCAACCTGGCGCTGGCCCGGCACCAGCTCAAGGGCATCGAGGGGAAGCTGGAGATCTGACCGCCCTCATGGTGGCCCGCTCCCCGGCGGGGGGCGGGCCACCGGCGAGCGTCAGGCGGAGGTCAGCTTGGTGATCTCGGTGACGAAGTCGGGCCAGAGCGCGCGCGGCAGGTCGTGCCCCATCCCCGGGTACGTCACCAGCCGCGCCCCCGGGATGGCCGCCGCCGTCGCGCGGCCGCCGGCCACCGGGACCAGCGGGTCGGCCTCCCCGTGCAGCACCAGCGCGGGCACCGCCACCGAGGCCAGCAGCTCCGTACGGTCCCCCGACCCCATGATGGCGGCCAGTTGCCGGGCCGTGCCGGCCGGGTCGAAGCAGCGGTCATAGGCCAGCCCGGCCATCGCGGCGATCCGCTCCCGGTCCAGCTCGTAGCCGGGCGAGCCGATGACGGACCAGGTCTGCACGGCCTGCGCCAGCACCGCCTCGCGGTCGGCGGCCGGCCGGCCCATCAGGACCGCGGACGCGGCCTCCGTGGGCGGGGCGACGGAGGGACCGGGCGTGGACATGATCGAGGTCAGGGTCAGCACCCGCGCCGGATGCCGGATGGCCAGCGTCTGGGCGATCATCCCGCCCATCGAGGCTCCCACCACGTGGGCGGCCGGCCAGCCGAGGGCGTCCATGAGGCCCGCGGTGTCGTCGGCCAGGTCGTCCAGCAGGTACGGCGAGGGCGTGCCCATCGCGGGCACCCCCAGGTCGTGGAAGTGCGTCGACAGGCCGACGTCGCGGTTGTCGAACCGTACGACGTGATGTCCCTGCTCCGCGAGCAGCTCGCAGAGCCCTTCGTCCCATTGGATGAGCTGGGCGCCGAGCCCCATGATGAGGAGCAGGGGACGTCCCGACGGTGAGCCGAAGCTCTCGTAGGCGATTTCGATGCCGTTTGCGGCTACGCGCGTGGTCACGACGACCAGAATGACATTCTGGTACGCCCGCGTAAAGTCAGTGCTCGGCGGGAACGGGGCCCGAGAGGAGCACGCCGCCCTGCGACGAGGACTCCTCCGCCTGCGGCGGGGTGGCCGGGTTACGGTCACGCTCGGCCCAGGCGCCGGTCGAGAACGCGACCGGGTAGTTCTTCTTGCCCACGCCGTCGCCCCACTTGGTGATGACGTAGTCGACCTCGATGTGGCCCTGGCCGCCGACGCCGTCCACTCCCAGGGTGTCGGAGTTGAACTCGCCGCCGGTCAGCTCGGCGAACGTCTTGGCGTCGAGGTCGAGCATGATGCCGCGGTTGGAGGGAGCGCCGGGGCCGCGGTCACCCACGAAGAAGGGCATCTTCTTGCCCTTGTAGACCACGTAACCCTCGGTCAGCAGCGGCCAGCTCGGGCTGGCGGCCAGCCCCTTCTGCATGGGCTTGCCGCTGGCGGGCAGGCCGGTGTCGCCGGCGCGGCCGGAGGAGTCGTCCCAGAAGTACGACGCCGTGGTGGAGCCCTTGAGCAGGACCTTCTCGTCTGTGTCGGTGTCGGCGTGGGCGGGAGTGCCGACGATGGTCAGCGCTGCGATGGCGGAGGTGGTGAGGAGGGTGAGGGAACGCAGGCCAAATCGAGCAGACATGAAAAAGTGAAACCCTTCGCGAGGGGACAGGGAGTTGCGCTCACAGGGGGAGCACGCGCAGCGGAGCTAGAGCACCTGACGTTGCTGCGCGGAGCGCAAAATACGAGCCTTGAGGAAGGGGACCGCTCAGTGGGCGGTCGGCACGGCGCTGTCTGGGGGTACGACGCGGTGGTGCATGGGGTAATGTTTCCTCTCCATCACGCCTACCGGGTTAGCTGACGGGTTCGGGCGTGGAGATGCCCTACCGGCACGCGGCCGGATTCACCCCAGTGAGGTGGTTCCCCGGTTCCCGATGGTTCGGGATTCGGCGCCAACCGGTGGTCCATCTTGGGTAAGGACTAGGTCACCGGCTGGTAATGGCGATTACTCTAACTACCGATTCGGACAAACGCAAACGAATCGTATGAAAGAGTCGAAGATCTACCTACGAAGGTAAAGAGAAAGGGGGCACGGCATGCCGTACCCCCTGAGAAATCCAGCCTCAGCCGCCGCTCTTGCGCCTGAACGATCTCTTACTCGTAGCCGGACCGTGCGCCCCGTGGATCTTCGATGGGTCGACGCCCCTGCCACCGGCGCCTGAGCCCGCGGCCTGGTCGCGCTTGCGCTCCAGCGCCTCGCGGAACTTGCGCTTCATCTCGTCCTCGGGAGTTTCGCTGACTTCCGGCTCCGGTGTATCCGCCATGAGGACCTCCATGGTGTTGGGGACAATCACAGCTTCGCATGGAGCCGCTTATGACGCGAAACCGGCCTCAACCTTGTGTTGCGGCACGGACGGCGTCTCCAGCCGCTTGTTCGGCATGGCCACCAGCGCCACCAGGGCGATCACCGCCCCCACCACCCCCAGCGACGGGATGACCACGGCCGCCGCGGAGGCGTGCGCGGCGGCCATCCCGTGCGCGGGCGCGCTCGCGGCGACCTCCGCGGTGTAGAGGGTGCCGCCGACGGCCAGCGCCACCGAGCCGCCGATCTGCCGGAAGAAGGTCAGGTTGGCCGAGGCCACGCCGAGGTGCCGCGGCTCGACCGACTGCTGCGCCGCCACCGTCAGCCCGGACAGCATCGGGCCCATCCCCAGCCCCAGCGGCAACATCCACAGTGCCAGCGCCAGGCCGCCGGTGGCCGGCGTCAGGCCGAGGCACAGCACCGCGCCCGTGACCAGCAGGAACGGCGAGGCGACCAGCCACGGCTTGTACACCCTGGTCCTGGACATCAGCGCGCCCATCAGCACGCTGCCCGCCACCATGGCCAGCATCATCGGGTAGATCCGCAGCCCCGACTCGGTGGCGCTGACACCCAGCGCCTCCTGGAAGTAGCGCGGCAGGAAGACGACCCCGGCGTACATGGAGAACGCCGTGCAGAACGAGGTCAGGTTCACCAGCGTGTACGTGCGGTTGCCGAACAGGCCCATGGGCATGATCGGGCTCGCCGCCCGCCGCTCGACGGCCACGAACGCCGCCAGCAGCACCAGCGCGAGCAGGATCGGCCCGACCACGGCGGCGTCCGTCCACGTGTGGCCGTCCAGGCCCTTCTCGGTCAGCCCCAGCAGCAGCGTGCTGATGGCCACGGTGAAGACGGCGATGCCCGCGTAGTCGGGGCGCCCGCCGCCCGTTCCGGGCCGCCTCGGCAGGCGCAGCGCGACGATGGCGATCAGCACGGCCCCGAGGGGCACGTTCACGTAGAAGGACCAGCGCCAGCTCGCGTGGTCGGTGAACAACCCGCCCAGGAACGGCCCCGCCAGGTACGTCAGCCCCATCACCCCGCCGATCGCACCCTGCGCCCGGGCGCCGTTCGACCCCGGAGGGAACATCTCCATCATCAACGCGATCGACAGCGGCAGCAGCGCGCCCGCGCCGAGCCCCTGCACCGCGCGGAACACGATGAGCTGCACCATGTCCTGGGCCACCCCGCACAGCGCCGAGCCCAGCACGAACACCACCATGCCGATGAGCAGCAGCGGCTTCCTGCCGTGCTGGTCGGACAGCCTGCCGTAGAGCGGCACGGTCACCGTGGAGGTCAGCAGATAGGCGGTCACCACCCAGGTGTAGAGGCCGCTGCCGCCCAGCTCCGCCGTGATGCGGGGCAGCGCCGTGCCCACGATCGTCTGGTCCAGCATCGCCAGGAACATCCCGCCGAGCACGGCGAGGAGCACGAGCCCATTGCCCTGCGCCTTAGTGTCAGTTTTCACATGTGAGAACTTACATGTAACTTCTGACATGTCAAGCCTTCGATATGCTGGCCCTCATGTCCCTACGGATCGCGCTGCTCGGGTTGCTCTCTGCCGTCGGCCCCGCCAGCGGCTACGACCTGGCCAAGAAGTTCGAGCACTCGCTCAACCACGTCTGGCAGGCCGGGCACACGCAGATCTACCCGGAGCTGGTGAAGATGGCGGCCGACGGGCTCGTGCAGGTCGAGTCGGAGGGCGCGCGGGGGCGCAAGATCTACGCGATCACCCCGGAGGGGGCGCGGGAGCTGGACGGGTGGATGGGCGGGCACACGCCGTCGGTGACACCCCGCAGCGAGGTCGCGCTCATGGCGTTCCTGCTGCCGCTGATGGAGCGGGATCAGGCGGTCGAGGTGATCGAGCGGATCAAGGCCCGCTACCAGGAGCGGCTGGCGGTGCTCGACTGCAAGCCGGCGGGCGACTTCGGCCGATACGCGCTCAACCTGGGCCTGGCCCAGGCCAGGACCGTCATCCAGTGGGCCGACGAGACCCTGGCCGACCTCAGGCGGCGCTGACCGGCCCAACGGTAAAGGGGACTGGCTCTGTTCCTGGTGTTGTGTTGGAGCGACCCAGGAAATAGATCCCGCGATGAGTCTCCTCGGTCGTGACCTGGCGATAGATCTGGGGGCCGCGAGCACGCGCATCTACGCCAAGCGCAAGGGCATCGTGCTCGACGAGCCCTCCGCCGTCATGTGCGACGGCCGCACCGGCAAGGTCATCGGATACGGCGCGGAAGCCGCCGCCCTGGGCGCCGGCGGCCGGACGTGCTGGCCGGTCAGCGGCGGGCTCCCGGCCGACGCCGAGCTCGCCCGGCGCATGATCCGGCATTTCCTGCGCAAGGTGCACTGGCACCCGTACGCCCGGCCGCGCCTGGTTCTGGCGCTGCCCGGTGACTCCACCCCGATCGACCGGGCGGCGCTGCGCGACGTGGCGTACGAGGCCGACGCCAGGACCGTGCGGCTGATCCCGCACGCGCTGGCGGCGGCGCTCGGCGCGGGCCTGTCGCTCACGGACTGCACCGGCCACATGGTGATCGACATCGGGCGGGACTCCGCCCGGATCGCGGTGCTGTCCGGCGAGTCCGTGGTGGCGGCCGGCTCCGTCCCGTACGGGGGGCGGGCCGTGAGCAGGGCCATCGCCCGCTACGTCGAACGCGAGCACGGGCTGCAGCTCGACGACGCCGAGGCCGAGTCGGCCAAGCGGCGCGCGGGCGACGGGGAGGCGGAGGTCGTGGTGCGGGCCCGCGACCCGGACACCGGCCGGGAGCGCGACCTGGCGCTGCCCGTACAGCAGATCTTCGAGGTCACCGCGCAGCCGGTCGAGTCCATCGCGCGGGCGGCGGAGGAGACCGTCGAGCGGTGCCCGGCCGAGCTGGCCGCCGACCTCGGGGCTCGCGGCGCGGTGCTGGTCGGCGGCGGGGCGCTGCTGCGCGGGCTGGGCCGGCGGCTGCGCGAGGCGCTGTGCATGCCGGTGCACCGGGCGGAGCGCCCGCTGGAGTGCGTGGCGCTCGGGCTGGGCAGGTGCGTGGACGAGCTGGGACTGATCGGGAGGCTCCGGGGCGGCCGTACATGACGGACGACCTCTTCCACACCGGGGTCTCACTCGCCGACAAGGCCATCAGGACCGTCGCCGTCTACCTGACCGTGGCGGCGCTGCTGCGGATCGGCGGCAAGCGCGGCATCGCGCAGCTCAACAACTTCGACTTCGTCGTCATGCTGCTGATGAGCAACGTCGTGCAGAACGCGATCATCGGACCCGACAACTCCCTGGCCGGCGGCCTGGCCGGGGTGGTGATCCTGATGGCGGTCAACGCGGTGGTGGTGCGGTTCGCCGCGGCGGTGCCCATGGTCGGCAGGCTCGTCGAGGGCAGCCCGGTCGTGCTGGCCCGCGACGGGCACTACCTGACCTCGGCGCTGCGGCGGCTCGGCGTGCGGCAGGCCGACCTGGACGTGACGATCCAGCTCAGAGGCGGTACGACCGTGGCCGACACGAGCCTGGTACGGCTGGAGCCGGGCGGCGCCGTCCTCGTCCGGCTGCGCCCCGAGGAGGAGACCGCCGAGCGCGGCGACGTCCAGGAGCTGCACACCCGGCTCGACCGCATCGAACGCAAGCTCGACGCGCTGTCCAGAACAGGAGGCAGTCCATGACCGTCCGCGGCATCGACCACGTCGGGGTGACCGTGCCCGACCTCGACGCGGCGACGAAGTTCTTCGCCCGCGCCTTCGGGGCCGAGGTGCTCTACGACACCCTTCCCCGGGAGCAGGGACCCAAGGGTGGATGGGCGACCGAGCGGCGGCTCGGCGTGCCCCAGGGAACCGTCGAGGTCGCGGTGCGCATGTTGCGCCTGCCGAACGGGCCCGGGATCGAGCTGTTCGAGTTCAGCGGGCCGCGGCAGGCCGACGCGGTGGTGCCGTGCGACCTGGGCTGGCAGCACGTCGCCCTGTACGTGGACGACCTGGAGGCCGCGCTGCGGCTGGTCACCGAGGCGGGCGGGACGGAGCTGTCGGAGCCGGTGCCGCTGCCGGGGCCGGAGGCGGGCGAGCGCAACCGGTTCGCCTACTGCCGGACACCCTGGGGCGGGACGGTGGAGCTGCTGACCTATCCGGACGCGCAGCCGTACGAGAAGGACACGGACCTGCGCCGATGGCGGCCCTAGGAGGGCGTGCTCCCAGGGCCGCCCCGGCTCATCGCTCGTCGACGATCTCGCCCTCCTGGCTGGTGATGTCCTTGACCAGCGCGAACGCCGGCTCGGTCTCCGGCATGGAGTGCGCGGCCGCGACAGCGGCCTCCAAGGTGGCCTTCGACTCCCAGCGCCAGGAGTCGGTCCACGTGCGGTCGTCGACCCTGACCATCCTGGTCTCGACGAGACCGGGCAGCTTGGCGCGGACCGCGGCGATGAGCGCGGCACGCCTGGCGAGGAGCAGCTCGGCGTCGGAGGGGTCGGCGGTGTAGCTCATGATGCGGAGGTAGGCCATGACTGGACTCCATCTCTAGAGTTGGCATCTAGTAACGATGACTAGAGTTAAGCTCTAGCTATGAGCGATGTCAAGAGGGTCAGCAAGCGCACCCAGAAGGCCCGCGAGACCCGGGCGCGGATCCTGAAGGCGGCCGGGGAGCTGTTCGTCCGCGACGGCTACGGCACCACGAACCTGCAGGACATCGCGGAGCTGGCGGGCGTGGCCGTGCAGACGATCTACTTCGTCTTCGGCAACAAGCGCACGCTGCTGAAGGAGCTGGTGGACGTCACCGTCGCGGGTGACGACGAGCCGGTGGCGACCTTGGACCGGCCCTGGTTCCAGGCGGCCATGGCGACCGGGGACGCCGAGGCGCACCTGCGGGCCCACGTGCGCGGCACGCGGCCGGTGCTCGAGCGGGTGGCGCCGATCACCAAGGTGCTGGACACGGCGGTGGCGATGGACCCCGAGGTGGCGGCGCTCTGGTCGCTGGGCACCGATCCGCGCCACGTCGTGCAGAGCACCACGGCCGCCTCGCTGATGGCCAAGCCGGGCGCGCGACCGGACGTGCCGGTGGAGGTGGCGGCCGACGTGCTGTTCGCGCTGCTCAGCCCCGAGCTCTTCCTGCTGCTGGTGGCGGACCGGGGCTGGTCACCCGAGCGGTATGAGGAGTGGGTGTATCGGACGCTGGCCGTCCAGCTCCTCGCCGAGCCGGGGGATCAGTGACCCACCCGCAGGCCCGGCGCGTCCGCCCAGCCGGTCACCTCGAGGACGCGGCACACCGTGCGCGAGACCGGGGCGAGGACGATCTCCCGCTCCGAGGATAATCGCGCGGCGGCGGCGACGATCAGGCGCATCCCCGCCACGTCGATGAACGTCAGGCCGGACAGGTCGAGCCGGATGTCGTTGCTGCCCGCGTTGATCGCCCAGTCGAGGGCGTCGCCGAGCAGGTGGCGGTTGCCGCGGTCGATCTCGCCGGTGATACGCAGGCCGAACGGGTGCGCAACGAGGGTGACGCGTGCCTTGTCGTCAGTTTCGAAGGTCATCCGGCTCCGGTTGGGGGCGCCTGCCGTACACCGTCATGATCTGCCCGCAAAAGATGGCTTTATGCTGAGGCCCGCCGTGGCCACGCGCTGCACAGATTTTGTGCCTTTTGTGCAATTTGCCCGTTAGCCGGTGGTGATCTTCGATAGGGTCTGCTCGTGCGCGCCCGCCGTCACGCCTTTTCCGCGGTGCTCTTCTGCGTCGTGGCGGTGACGGCCTGCGCGGCGGCGGCCGAGCTGCCCACCCTCGAAGAGGCCGCCCGGCAGCTCGACACCGACGCCACCAGCCTGCTCAGCGCCGCGGAGCTGCACCTGTCGGCGGTGGAGTCGGTGGCGGACGACACATGCGGGCAGGGACGGGCACGGCACTTCTTCCGGGCGGAGAGCGACCTGGTGGACGCCACGGCCGGGCTGCTGGAGCGGTTGCAGGCCATGGGCTACGACAAGGTCGTCGACGACCTGGACCTGCGGGACGAGGCCCAGGCCGTGGCGGTGTTGCGCAATCCGCGGACGCGGGTGACGTTCGAGCTGACGGTGGTCTCGGGGGACGAGCCCGGGGTCCAGGTCGTGGGTAGGACGATCTGCTACGCGCCCGGGTAGGCGCGCGTCTTCCTACGGTTCCCCACGATTTCCTACGGTGTGGACAGGGCCTCCGTCGGTGACAGGCGCGAGGCGCGGATGGCCGGGTAGAGGCCGGCCACGGCGCCGATGCCCAGGGTCGCGGCCAGGCCGCCGATCGTGGCCCACGCGGGCACGACCGAGGGCCACCCGCTGTAGAACGCGTACCCCATCGTGACCCCCGTCCCGAGCAGGATGCCGCCGAGGCCACCCATCGCGGACAGCAGCAGCGACTCCGCCAGGAACTGCGTGCGGATCTGACCCCGGGTCGCCCCGAGCGAGCGGCGCAGGCCGATCTCCGCGCGGCGTTCCAGGACCGAGATGACCATCGTGTTGGCCACGCCGACCCCGCCCACGAGCAGGGCCACCGCGCCCACGCCCAGGAGCAGGTTGGCGAACGCCTGGCTGGTGGCCTGCTTGGCGGCCAGCGCGTCGGACGGGCGGGAGATGTCCACCTCGTTCGGCGCCTCCGGGTTGGCCGTGCCGGCCAGCACCTGGCGTACCGCCTCCAGCTGGGCCTCGTCCGAGCGGGTGTAGAGCGTGGTCGGGTGCCCGTCGAAGTCGAGCTCCTTCTCCGCCACCGGCCAGCCGACCATGACGCCGCTGTCCAGGTCCGTGGCCAGCGCCACGGGCTCCAGGATGCCGACGACCGTGAAGCGGATGCCGCCGACGACGATCTGGGTGTCCGGGCCGGCCGACCCGATGCCGAGCCGCTGGGCGGCGGCCCAGCCGAGCACGGCGGCCGGGAAACGCTCGGTGGCCGCGTTGAGCCACGTCCCGCTGCGCAGGGTCGCGCCCACCGCGGCGGGCAGGTCGAGGCGGGCGGCGTAGGTGTTGATGCCGCCGGTCTGGGCCTCGGGGATCTGCTCCGAGCGGTACACCTTGGCCTCGGCCACCTTCCCGATCGACGAGACCGACTCGACCGGGCCGATCCGCTCGATCATCGCCTCCGCGTCCACCGGCATCTGGGCGGCCTCGCCCATGAGCGTGGTGCCCGACGACACCGTGAGCAGGTTCGTGCCCAGCGCGGAGAGCTGGCGGTCGAGCTCGGCGCCCGAGGAGGACGAGAGCCCGACCACGCCGACCATGGCCGCGATGCCGATGGCGATGCCCAGCGCGGACAGGAACGCCCGCAGCGGGCGCGTACGCAGGCCGACCGCGCCGACCCGCATCACGTCGCGCGGCCGCATCCTGGCCGGCGCCAGCTTCGGCCGCGGCACCTCGATGACCGCCATCACGCCACCCCGGATTCCATGGGTTCGGGCCAGGGCTCCTCCCGGGAGCCGTCGGCGGAGTCGGAGATGATCTCGCCGTCGCGCATCCGTACCTGCCTGGGCAGGCTGGCGGCGATCTCCCGGTCGTGTGTGATGATCACGATGGTGGTGCCGCTCGCGTTCAGCTCATGCAGCAGCTCCATCACCCCGTTGCCCGAGACCGAGTCCAGGGCGCCGGTGGGCTCGTCGGCCAGGAGCAGCGGCGGGTCGCCCGCCACCGCCCTGGCGATGGCCACACGCTGCCGCTCGCCGCCGGACAGCTCGTGCGGCTCGTGGTCCAGACGGTGCTCCAGCCCCACCCGCTTGAGCGCCACGACCGCGCGGCGGCGCCGCTCGGCCCTGCTCAGGCCGGTGTAGACGAGGCCGTCGGCCACGTTGTCCAGCGCGGGGACCTTCGCGGCCAGGTGGAAGGACTGGAAGACGAACCCGATCGTGGTCGCCCGCAGCGCCGAGAGCTGGTTGTCGGACAGCTTCGAGACGTCGTACCCGTCGATGTGGATCGATCCGGACGACGGCCGGTCGAGGGTGCCGACCACGTTGAGCATGGTCGACTTCCCCGACCCGGACGGGCCGACGATGGCGATGAGCTCGCCGTGGTCGATCCGCAGCGACACCGACTTCAGCGCCGCCACCCCGCCCGGGTACGTCCTGGACACGTCCGTCAGGGCGATCATGGGGTATGTCATTTCGGCATCCCCACGGTCATGCCCTCGGTGAGCCCGCCCCCGGAGACCTCGACCCGGCCCCCGGCGAACATTCCGGTCTCCACCGCGATGTACCGGGAGGTGCCGCCTTCGACGACCTCAAGGCCGTACCCGCCCTCCTGCAGCGCCACGAGCGCCGCGACCGGAACGGTCAGGACGTTCTTGCGCTGCGAGGCGGTGAACGTCACGTCCACCGAGGCCTTGTCGAGCCCGCGGGCGGACTTGGCGTTCCCGATCGAGACCAGTGCCTCCACCCGCGTCTCCGGCTCGGCGTTCTGGCTCTCGCCCGGGACGATGACCGTGGCCACCTCGGTGATCTTGCCGTTGACGCTCTTGCCGTCCGGCAGGGTGACCTCGACCTTGGCGCCCTTCTTGGCCATCCGCTGGTCCTCGGCATCGAGCTGCACCGTGATGACCTTGTTCGTGCCCGTGTAGGTCAGGACCTTCTGGCCGGGTTGCGCCGGCTGGCCCTCCTCGCTGTCGAGGCTCTCCACGCGCACCTTGTTCGGGGCGAAGACGACCCGGCCCAGCTCCACCACGCCGGTCTCGTCCAGGCCGCGGTCGTCCTGCCATTCCATGACGGCCTCGGCCGTGTCCCAGGTGAACGCGTCGTCGACCGTGAAGCCGTCGTAGCCGAGCTTGCTGAGGTTGCGCTCCAGGTTCTCGACGTCCTTGCCCTCCAAGCCGTTCTTCAGGTCGCGGTAGGCGGGTGTGTCGCCGTACATCAGCGTGACCGGCTTGTTGTCCACGCGGTACAGCGACTTCCCGCGGCTGATGGTCGCGCCGCTCTCGGGCAGCCAGGTGATCGTCCCCGGCTGCCGGCTCACGGCCGTGGTCACCGGGCCGTAGCCGAGCTCTCCGTCGGCGTCCGTGGTCTCGTTGAGGGTCTGCCTGTTCACCGTGGTGGTGGCCGGAGGCACGGCGCTGGCCGACCGGGTCGGGCCGGCGCCCCCGTCCAGCATGCCCGTGCTGTTCACCGCGACGAACCCGCCTCCCGCGGCGGCCACCACGACGAGGAGCCCGGCCACCAGCTTCCCCCGGCCGCGCCGGCGCCGTGGCCGGGACGGCGCCGCCTCCGGCTCGGCCCGCCCGTCCAGGGTGGTCCCGTCCTTCACTGGGCCCATCAAGAACCTCCCATACCGGCCTCAGCGGACTCCTTCTGGCACTTCTCCTGCGCGGACTTGAAGTCGGGGTCCTCGCCGACCTCGGGAGTGATGCGCATCATGCCGCCCTCGGGGTCGGGGTAGCTCTCGACGCCGTTGTCGCGCATGCACTGGGCGAGCTTGCGCAGGTTCTCGGCCATCTTCGGGTCGCCGCCGCCCTGGCGCGTGCCGCTGGGGGCGTACTGCTTGCACGCCTCCTGGGCCGCCTGGACCTTCTCCTGGGGGGTGTTCTTGTCGAACTTCATCATGAACCTGCCGCTCGAGTCGGGGTCCGGCACATCGACCCCGTTCTCGCGCATGCACTGGGCGAACTTGAGCCCCTTGGCCTGCGGGTCCTCGCTCGGCTTGGCGCTGGCCGCGGCCTGGGTGCCGGTGCCCCCGCTGACCGAGGCCACCCCTGTTCCGCCCCCGGCGTCCGAGCCGCAGCCGGTCAGGGCCAGGGTGAGCGCGAAAGGCGCTGTGACCAGGGCACTGAGGATTCGTCCTCGCATGAAAGATCTCCTCCGTCGTACGAACCGTCGAATGAACGTCGTCGAGGGGAGATGCAATAGGGCCCGCTGTTTCCTCAGCGTTTCCGTCGGCGGCTTATTTGCAGCAAATGCCCCCTAGGTCACACTCGGCTCTGTAAGCGGATAGAAGGGCCTGAGGTAAGCCATGCGGGTGCTGGTGGTTGAGGACGAGCCGATGCTCGCCGACGCGATTGCCGAGTGGCTGCGGGAGGAGACCCACGCGGTCGACCTGGCGCACGACGGCGAGGCCGCGCTGGAGCGCATCGCGGTGAACGACTACGACGTGGTCGTGCTGGATCGCGACCTGCCGCGCGTGCACGGCGACGAGGTCTGCCGGGAGATGGTGGCCTCCGACTGCGACGCGCGGGTGCTGATGCTCACCGCCGCCGCCCAGCTCGACGACCGGATCACCGGGTTGTCCCTGGGGGCCGACGACTACCTGCCGAAGCCGTTCGCCTTCCCCGAGCTGGCCGCCCGCGTCCTGGCGCTGGGCCGGCGCTCGCGGCCGGCCGTACCGCCCGTGCTGCGGCGGGCCGGGATCACCCTCGACCCGGCGCGCAGGGAGGTCTTCCGGAACGGGCGGTTCGTGCCGCTGTCGAAGAAGGAGTTCGCGGTGCTGACCGAGCTGATGCGGGCCGACGGCAACGTCGTCTCTGCCGAGCAGCTCCTGGAGAAGGCGTGGGACGAGCACGCGGACCCGTTCACGGGCGCGGTCCGGCTCACCATACTCAAGCTGCGCCGCAAGCTCGCGGACCCGCCGGTCGTGGAGACCGTGGCGGGAGTGGGGTATCGGATCGCATGAACCTGCTGCCGCCGTTGCCACGCGGGGTGCGGCCCACACTGCGGGTCCGGCTCACCTTCGTGTACGGCGCCCTGTTCTTCCTCGCCGGCCTGACATTGCTCGCCGTCACGTATCTCCTGTTCAACCAGCAGCTCAACCAGTCGTTTGAGGACCGGTTCAAGCCCGAGCCCGGCCGGACCAAGCAACTCTTCCTGGTGAAGGACGGCGTCACGGTGTACGGCGACGCCGCCCTCGAGTGGATGCGGCAGCAGGAGCTGGAGCTGCGCAGCGCCGCCATCACCTCTTTGCTCGCCCAGGGCGCCATCGCGCTCGTCGTGGTCGGTGGCGGGGCCGTGGCGCTGGGCTGGGTGGTGGCGGGCCGGGTGCTGGCCCCGCTCAACCTGGTCACCGACACCGCGCGCCGGATCGCCGCCGCCCCCATGGCCGAGCGCGGCCTGTCCGAGCGGATCGCGCTGGACGGGCCGGCGGACGAGGTCAAGGACCTGGCCGACACGTTCGACACCATGGTGGAGCGGCTCGACCACTCCTTCGACGGGCAGCGCCGGTTCGTGGCCAATGCCTCGCACGAACTGCGTACGCCGCTGACGCTGAACCGGGCGCTGGTCGAGCTGGCCATGCACCGGCGTACCGCCTCGGCCGACGTCAAGGAACTGGGCGAGAGCCTGCTGGAGATCAACACCCGCCACGAGCGCCTCATCAGCGGTCTGCTGCTGCTGGCCAGGTCCGAGCAGGAGATCGCGGACCGGTCGCCGGTGGACCTGGCCGACGTGGTGACGCACGTGGCCGCGCAGATCGCCGGGGACGCCTCCGACGCCAAGGTCACGGTCTACGAGGTCACCGCGCCCGCCCCGACCACCGGGGACGCGCTGCTGCTCGAACGGCTCGTGCACAACCTGGTGGAGAACGGCATCCGGTACAACGTGGACGACGGCAGCGGGTGGGTGCGGGTCGTGAGCCGTACCGTGTCCGGGGGGAAGGTCGAGGTGGAGGTCAGCAACACCGGGCCGGTCGTGCCGCCGTACGACATCCCGCTGCTGTTCAAGCCGTTCCACCGGCAGGCGTCCGACCGCACGGTGACGGGGACGAGCGCCGGGCTGGGGCTGTCGATCGTGCGGTCGGTGGCGATGGCGCACGGCGGGGACGTCCGGGCACGGCCCCGGGAGGGCGGCGGGCTGATCGTCGCCGTCGCCCTGCCCCGCGCCCGGGACTACTGACCGCCGCTCTCGATCAGCCCGCGCAGGGTGTCGTGGATCCGGCCGCCGGGGTCGACGGTGACGATCTCGTACGCCGCCACCCCCGTCACCGCGAACGGATCCTCCCGGGCCACCTTCTCGACGTGCTCGCGGGTCCCTCTGGCCAGGATCACCCCGCCGAGGTCGTCGGGGACCGTCTGACCGGACAGCAGGAAGGTGCCGTCGGCGTGCCGGCGCTCCAGGTAGGCCACGTGACCCGGCACGTGAGGGGTCACCTGATCGATCGGGACGGTGTAGCGCACCAGGAGCACATGCATCATGTCTTTCCTTATATATAGGTGCATATAGAGGTGCGCTCACCGGGCCCGCCTCACGACAAGCGCCGGGCCGGGTCGGAGGACGAGCCGGACGCCAGGTCGGGGCTCGGATCGAGGGCGGTTGGCGGTCGGCGGTGGCCACGGATTCGCCGCACGGGCCCCCGCGCTCGCGGAAGGCCGCGAATCGCGAGGGGCGCGTTCGCGAAGGCGTCCCTCGCGAGACCGGGGTGTCAGGTGTCGCGGTCGCGGACGTAGTAGTGGCCGAGTGTGTCGTCGTAGCGGCCGCTGGAGCGGCAGCAGCGGCGGAAAGCGGCGTCCGGAGCCGCAGGGGCACGGGTCGTTGCCGCCGAGCTTCTCGATCAGCTCCTTGTCGCGACCTGCGCGCCGGTCGCCGCGCTTGACGTGGGTCTCGCTAGAGGGAACCCCCGGCGGCGCTTGCTGGTCGGCTCAAAAGGACATCTCGTCGCGGTGCATGGTGGCCTCCTCGGATCCGGGGTGGACGAAGGTCACGATAGGTCGCCGGCGCTCGGGGTCGCGACGGGTTTTCCTGGTGCCGCGTAGTAGGAGTCGACGGCGGGCTGGCCGGTGTAGTTGGGGCCGGCCTGGTCGTTCGCGCCGAGGTAGCGGTACGGGAGGTCGACGGCGCGGCCGCCGGTGTGGCGGATCCTCCTGGTACGGGCGTCGTACAGGAATCCCTGCGACCGCAGCGCGGAGGTCAGGTGGGGGCCTGCCGGGGTGCCGTCCGGCAGGCGGATGCTGCGGACGTCGAAGTTCGCGGCGAAGAGGCCGCCTTCGGTGAGCCAGCCGGGGATCCTGGCCAGCAGGGCGAGCTTGTCGCCGATGTAGTGCAGGCCGTGTACGCAGGTGATGAGGTCGAACGGGGCGTCCGGACGCCAGGTGAGGGCGGAGGCGGTGACCAGGCGCAGGCGCGGGGGTCCGGCGGGCAGGCGAAGTAGCCGACCAGGTCCACGCCGACGATCTCGGCGTCGTTCCCGAGCAGGTGGGTGGCCTCGCCGAGGGCGTACGCGGCCCCGCAGCACAGATCGAGCCAGCGGGCGGGCCTGGCGCCGGCGGCGCGCAGGACGGCGGCGATGTCGATGCCGAGTTCGCGGCCGTAGCTGATGAGGCGGCGCTCGCGGTTCATCAGGCGGTTGGCGACGACCGTCGACCGTTCCAGCTCGGCATCCGTGGTCAGTTCCATGATCCCGCCACTCTACGGACAGCCGGCAAAGGGTTCGACAGATTCGAAAGTTCCCTACATATGTGGATGTGGGTCGCTATCGTACGCAACATCCACCAAATCAACCTCAGGAGTCACCTCTCTCATGGCGCATGTCGAACCGCTGCGGGAGGACGATCCGGCGACGGTGGGGACGTACCGGCTGCTCGGCCGGCTGGGCTCGGGCGGGCAGGGCACCGTGTACCTCGGGCGGGCGCCCGACGGGCGGGCGGTGGCGGTCAAGGTGCTGCGGGGCGGTCCGGGGTTCGACGAACGGTTCGCCAAGGAGATCGAGGCGGCGCGGCGGGTGGAGCCGTTCTGCATCGCGCAGGTGCTGGACGCCTCGCTGGGCGCGCGGCCGTACATCGTGACCGAGTACGTCGACGGGCCCTCGCTCCAGCAGGCCGGGCGCCACACGGGAGCCGATCTGCAGCGGCTGGCGGTCGCCACGGCCACGGCGCTGGCCGCCATCCACCAGGCGGGCATCGTGCACCGGGACTTCAAGCCCGCGAACGTCCTGCTCGGACCCGGCGGGCCGCGCGTCATCGACTTCGGCATCGCGCGGGCCATGGACGACGCCGTCACGCACACCAGCGGCATCGTGGGCACGCCCGCGTACATGGCACCCGAGCAGCTCGCGGGGCAGCCGGTGGGGCCGGCGGCGGACGTGTTCGCGTGGGCGTCGGTCATCGTGTGGACGGCCACGGGGACGCCGCCGTTCGGGCAGGACACGCTGCCGGCGATCATCAACCGCATCCTGCACAACGAACCCCAGCTCGGCGACCTGCCTCAGCCGCTGCGCTCGATCGTGTACGACTGCCTGGCCAAGGACCCACGGGCCCGGCCGACCATGCGGGACGTGATCCTGCGCCTGCTCAGCGGCCACCACCCGACTCCGTGGACGGGTCTCGGGCCGGCTCCCGGAGTGTGGCAGGGGGCGACGGCCGGTGCGGCGCGGGGGCCAGGGCCCGGACCGATGGCAGGGCCGGGGCCGGGGACGGGGCCAGGGCCAGGGCCAGGGCCGGGGCTGAGGCCGGGACCAGGACCAGGGCCGGGGCTGAGGCCGGGACCAGGGCCGGGGCCGGGGCGTTGGGGGCGGGTCGGGGTGCCGGTGGTTGCCGGGGTGTCCGGTGTCCTGGTGGTCGCGCTGGTCGGCGGGGTCGTCTGGCTTGCCCCGTGGTCCGGCAGACCGGGCTCGGCACCGCTTGCCGCCGCCTCCCCCAGCTCCGCCCCCACCACCGCCAAGGAGACCGCACACAAGCCGACGACGCCAAAGCCCCGCAAGACCCCTCGCAGGACCCCTCGCGAGACTCGGAAGCCGACCGCGACCCCCACCCCTACGACGAAACGCCCCACCCCGACCCCCACCCCCACTCCCACCAAGAAGCCGGCCACGGCGGCCAGGGTCAGCATTCTGGCGATCGAGCTGTCCGGCGGCCCAGGACAGTCCGAGTCGAGCGGCTGCTACATGCCCCCGGTGCACTTCCAGACCAGGGTGGAGTCGAGCCGCCCCGGCGTGTGGATCTCGTACGCGTGGGAGGTGGACGGCAGGACCCGCGAGAGCAGGAAGTCCTGGGTGCCGGAGGACGACTACACGGCGTTCGTGACCGCCGGACAGTACATGCTCGACGCCGGCAGCCACACCATAGCCCTGCGCGTCACCGCGCCCTCCACCGCGCGAAGGAGCATCTCGATCAACGTCTGCGACCTGGACGACTACCAATGACACCCGAGGCCATCGGCCCCTACCGGATCGTCGAGCAGCTCGGGGAGGGCGGCCAGGGAGTCGTGTACCTGGGCTCCTCCCCCGACGGCACACCCGTGGCCGTCAAGGTGCTGCGCGAGGGGGTCGCCGGTGACGGCCGCTTCGCCAAGGAGATCGCCGCCGCCCGGCGGGTGGAGCCGTTCTGCGTCGCGCAGGTGCTGGACGCCTCGCTGGGCGCGCGGCCGTACATCGTGACCGAGTACGTCGAGGGCCCCTCCCTCCAGCAGGCGGGCCCGCACACCGGTGCGGACCTGCAACGCCTGGCCGTCGCAACCGCCACCGCCCTGGCCGCCATCCACCGCGCCGGGGTCGTCCACCGCGACTTCAAGCCCGCGAACGTCCTGCTCGGCCGCGACGGGCCGCGCGTCATCGACTTCGGCATCGCGCGGGCCATGGACGACGCGGTGACCCGTACCAGCAGCATCGTGGGGACGCCCGCGTACATGGCGCCCGAGCAGTTCCTGGGCGCGCCCGCCGGGCCGGCCGTGGACGTGTTCGCGTGGGGGTCCGTGATCGTGTACGCCGCCACCGGCGCCCCTCCCTTCGGCAACGACTCCCTGCCGGCGGTGATCAGAAGGATCCAGTACGACGAGCCGCGCCTCGGGAACGTCCCCGAGCCGCTGCGCTCGATCGTGTACGCCTGCCTGTCGAAGGACCCCGCCGCCCGCCCCGCCATGCAGGACGTCCTCTTCCAGCTCATCGGCGGCCCGCCCCCACCACGTTCGGCCCCCGTCCCCGTCATGCGGACCGGCCCCACCCGGGCGGCGCCCCGCAACCGGCCGGCCACCGCGCTCCTGGCCGGAGGCGCGGCGATCGTCGTGGCCGGGGCCCTGACCGCCGCGTGGCTGTGGCTGCCCTCGCGCGGCGAGACCAGCACCGCCACCGTCACCACGCGGGCCACCACCCCAGGCCCGGCCACGACCCGGCCGCCGAGCCGGGCGAAGGGGTCGGCCAGAGCCCTGCGCCCCACCACGACGGCCGAGCGCACCGCGACGGCCGAGCCCACCAGGACGGCCGAGCCCACCACCACACCGACTGCCGGGCCCAGCGCCTCTCCCACCAGGACGCCGACCGGACAGACGACCGCGAGACCCACCACGACCAGCGGCGGAGGCGGCGTGAAGTCGGTGGCGTTCACGTACGAGGGCATCAGGCTGGGCGACTGCTGGCGCTACGACATGAACATCTGGGCCAAGGTCTCCGCCACCGGCCCCTACAGCTACCGCTGGCTGGTCAACGGGCAGAACCAGGGCAGGCAGGCGGGCACCTCCTCCTCCAGACCCCTGCTGCCCTCCATCACGTGGAAGCGGGCCGGCACGTATCGCGTGGTCTTCGAGGTGATCACGCCCGTCCGCAGCCAGAAGAGCGTCACGGTGAACATCTGCGACTTCAACAAGGGCTGGTGACCCGGCGGGCCCGGATTCGCGGGAGGGCTTCCGGGTACCTAACGATCACCGTACGACCCCGGAAGGAATCCCCTCATGACCGAGGCCCGTCTCCCCCGCTTCCACCTCGCCGTCCCCGTGGACGACCTGGACGCCGCCCGCCACTTCTACGGCAAGCTCATCGGCTGCGCCCAGGGCCGCAGCTCGGAACGGTGGATCGACTGGAACCTGTACGGCCACCAGTTCGTCACCCACCTGGCCCCCACCCGCCAGGAAAGGGCGCACAACCCCGTGGACGGCCACGACGTCCCGGTCCCCCATTTCGGACTGATCCTGACAATTCCGGAATTTCATCAGCTGGCCGAGCGGTTCCGCGAGGCGGGCACCACGTTCGTCATCGAGCCGTACCTGCGCTTCGAGGGGCTCCCCGGCGAGCAGTGGACGATGTTCCTGCTGGACCCGGCGGGCAACGCGCTGGAGTTCAAGGCGTTCGCGGACGACGCGCAGGTGTTCGCCGTCTAGGCCAGGCGGCAGAGGTCCGCGCCCGGTCCTACGACCAATGGCGGAGGGCACACCCGGCCGTGGCAGGAGGCGGCGACGGGCGCGACCGCCATAGCGTCGACACCATGAAGATCGGAATTCTCGGAACGGGGAACGTAGGGCGGGCGCTGGCCGCCGGCTGGTCCGGTGCGGGCCATGACGTCGTCCTGGGATCGCGGCGGCCGGACGATACGGGACTGCGGGCCGAACTGGCGGCCGCGCTCGGAGAGGCCGTGCCGGTCGTGGACGTGTCCTCAGCCGTCGCGGGCGCCGGCGTGGTGGTCAACGCGACGCCCGGCACGGCGTCCGTGCCGCTGCTCGCCGAGGTAGGCGCGCCGGCCCTGGCGGGGAAGGTGCTGCTCGACGTGGCGGTCGGCTTCACGGAGGACGGCGCGCTCTCCCATCTCGGAGAGAGCCTCGGCGAGGAGATCCAGCGGTCCTACCCGGACACGATGGTCGTCAAGACGCTCTGCACCATCGACTCAGAGCTCATGGTCGCGCCGGACTCGCTGGAGGGCCCGAGCACGGTCTTCCTGTCAGGGGATGACGCCGAGGCCAAGCGTACGGTCGGCGGGCTGCTGAACGACCTGGGCTGGCCCACGGAGTCGCTGCTCGACCTGGGAGGCATCGCCACGGCCCGGGGCCAGGAACATTACAGCCTGCTCTTCCTGGGAATCGCCGGCGCCATCGGCGCGTACGGTTTCGGGATACGGGTGGTCCCGCCGGCCCGCAGCTAGCCTATTTCGCCGGGAACACCTCGATGTCCAGCCACAGGTTCCCGTTCTTGGGCGGCGGATTGATTTTCCGCGGGAAAAGAATGCGGCCCTGGGCGTCGACCATCATCCAGCTCACCACGCACCTGCCCGCCGAATTGTGGCCCACGGTGATGGGCACGCTGACGGCCACCGTGTCGCCCGGGTCGGCATCGGGAACAGGAACGCGTCGCTCCGACGAAACACACGGGTCGTCACCGACGCGCTGGACGTAGCGGTTTCTCCAGTTGACGTCGCCCTTGTTCCGGACGAGCCACATTTTGGTGACCTTCGCGCCGGCCGCCAGCCTGGTTCCGTCCTGCAGCGTCGGATCGGCCGTGGTCTTCATGTCATCGCCGCTGATCAGCGACTGGCTCGCAACCGCAACCGCAGCCGCGGGGGCGGGGGCGGGGGCCGGCGGCGGCTGGTCGGCACCGCTCAGCAGGGCGAAGACGCCCGCGATCACGGCCGAGCCGATCGCCCCGGCCACCCCGATCCAGGCGGCCACCACGGTGCTCGACCTGTCCTCCGACGAGGAGGACACCCGGCCGGCGCCCCGGCGGCTCCGCGAAATTCGCACGCGAATACTCGCCCATCGCATCGGCCCGTCACGACTTCACGCAGATTACCCGCTCGCGTATTGCCCGACGGTGCGAATCGAAACGACGGAAACAATGACCTTCGCTGCAGATATTCATTAACGCTTGAGCAATTCCTCCAGGCTCGTGGCGGGGTGCCCGGTGAGGAGGGGAATGGCGTCGGTGACCCCTTCGAGCTCCCCGGCGGCGATCGCGAGATAGGTGGACACCCACGCCTCCACCTGCCATCCGGGCGCGCCGTAGACCCGGCGGGACTCGTACGCCTCGGCCTCCGTCTCGGGGTGGTAGGTGATCGTGCGTCCCGTCGCCCTGCTCAGAGTGGCGGCGACCTCGTCCAGCGTGAGCGCCTGGGGGCCGGTGAGGTCGTACGTCACCCCCTCGTGCTCACCGGGCCGCAGCAGCACCGCCGCGGCCGCCTCCGCGATGTCGTCCTGGGCCACGGCCGCCACCCGCCCCTGCCCGGCCGGCCCGCGGATCACGCCGTCGTCGCCGGCCATGCCGGGCAGGAAGTCGGCGTACAGGTTGTCGCGCAGGAAGGTGAAGGGCAGGCCGCTGTCGCGGATGTACTGCTCGGTGGCCCAGTGGTCGCGGGCGAGCGTGAACGTCGCCGCCGGGGCCGCGCCGTAGAAGGAGATGTACACCAGGTGCGCGACACCGGCGTCGCGGGCGGCGGCGACGAACGTGCGGTGCTGTTCGAGGCGGTCGGAGCTCTCCGACGCCGAGACGAACAGCACGGTCGAAGCCCCTTCGAGCGCCCGGCGCATGGCCGCGCGGTCGCCGTAGCCGGCGTCGACGGCGGTGGCGCGGTCGAGGCGGGGGGCCTGGTCGGTGGCGTGCCGGGAGACGAGCCGCTGCTCGACACCGGCTGAGGCGAGCAGCGCGGCGACCCGGCCGCCGAGCCGGCCGGTGGCGCCCGTGGTGACGGTGAACGACATACCGGCACCCTATTGACCGCCGTCCGGGATTTGTCGGAACCATGCCATAGGGTGCCGCGCATGATCGGCTTACGTCGGCTGCATCCCGTACGGCTGGGCCTGGTGGCGATCCTCCTGATGGGCGGCCTGGCAGCCAGCGCGCCCGCGGCCGTCGAATATCACATGTGCTCCTTCGTCAACTCCTCGATCTCCTGCGGCGACCCCGCGTTCGAGGCGGAGATGAGGGCCCAGGCGATGACGGCCGAGGAGGCCCGCTCCATCGGCTGCCCCCCGCTCACCTGGGGCGACGAGGACGTGGCGGCCGAGCCGGAGCCGTACTCCACTCCGGCGTACGCGACCCGCTCCCCCGACGCCGCCGTCGCCGCCCGGGTCGGACGCGCCTGGGACCGCATCGAGAAGTGGCTCGGCGCGCACGCCTCGGCTACGCTGCGCAAGCTCCAGTTCGGCATCGAGCCCGATCGCGTGGCCGAGTGGGAGCACTACCAGGAGCGCCGGCTGCCCGACGACCTGTACGCGTCCTTCCTGCGCCACGACGGCGCCGACGGCAACCTGGGCTCGGGATTCCAGCTGCCCGGCGCGTACGGCCTGACGGATCTGTCCACCATCTCCTACCTGAACTGGGGCAACTGCCACGAGGTGGTGCTGGCGGGCGACATGGAGCTGGCCGACCCCGAGGACGGCGTCTGGCACGGCAGCCTGCTGCCGATCGCTTCCACCGGGCGCGGCCAGGAGCTCGTCGTCGATCCCCGTACGGGCCGGGTCGGCGAGGCCGAGTCCGGCGAGCGTCTCCGCTACGACGGCCCCATGGGCTGGCCCTCGTACGTGGCGATGCTGGAAGCCATGGCCGGCGCCCTGGAGAGCGGGACCGCGCTGCGCGACTGGTACCCCACGGTGACCGCCGGTTGCGAGCTGCGCTGGGCCGAGGAGCCCGCCGAACCGCGTACGGGCTGCGCCGGCGGCCCCCGCCCCACGCCGACCCCCACGGCTGAACCGACCCCGGAGCCGCCCACCGCCGAGGAGATCAGCGCCACCGGTTGCCGCCCGACCCGTAAGAAGCCCGTCGTACGCGTGCCGGACCCGCGCGTCACCGCCGAGGTCGGCGCGGTCTGGCGGCGCATCGAACGCTGGCTCGCCCGCAGGGCGCCCCGCACGTACGAGCTGCTGCGGCCCCCGGCCGGCCCGGCGGCGATCGCCCGGGCGGAGGCGGCCATCGGGGCGCGTTTCCCCGACGACCTGCGCGCCTCGCTGCTCCGCCACGACGGCGGCGGCTCCTGGGGCTTCGGCCCCGCCCCGTTCTACGAGCTGATGTCGGTCAAGGCCATCCGCTCGGAGTGGAAGATGATGTGCGGTCTGGTGGTGCACGAACCGGAGCTGGCCATCGACTGGTGGCACGGGCGCCTGATCCCGTTCGCGACCGCCCACGACGGCGGAAACCTGTTCATCGACCCCGACACGGGCAAGACCGGCGAATACTTCAACGAGACCGGCCTGACCTTCGAGGGTGACCCGGTGTGGCCCTCCTACCTGGCCCTGCTCAGGGCGACGGCGAGATCGCTGGAGACCGGCAAGCCGATCCGCGGCTGGCGGCCCCGCATCGTCAAGGGAGAGCTGGACTGGGAGAGCACGAGCCGATCATGACCCCGACCGGCCGGCCCCGGTGATCACCGCGACGGCCTCGACCTCGACGAGCTGGTCGGCGTAGCCGAGCACGGTGACGCCGAGCAGCGTGCTGGGCACGTCGTGGGCGCCCATGTACTCCCGGTACACCTCCCAGGCCGTCACCAGGTCGGCCTGCTTGCCGGAGGCGACGTACACGGTGGTCTTGACGACGTCGGTCAGTGACGCGCCCGCGCCTTCCAGGGCGGTGATGAGGTTGTTCATCACCTGATGGGTCTGCCCGGCGTAGTCGCCGACGGCCACCGTCTCGCCGTCGAGGTCGAGCGGGCAGGCACCCGCCACCCAGATCGAGCGGAGGGGAACCTCTACGGCCGCCGCGTACGCGTATTCGACCCGCTGGGTCAGCTGGTCGTTACGAATGAGTCGAACACCTGTGGTCATGACTGTCTTCTTACCCGACCGAAGTGGACAATCGTGTCAACCAGGTGTCCTCCAGCACCGTCTCCTCTTGTGCACCATCCGCCGCGAGGGAGCCGCCATGCGCGCCAAGCCGGCCGTCTTAGCCGCCGCGATCGTGTCGTGCGTCGTTTTCCCCGCGGCTCCCGCCGCCGCGGACGTCGTGGGATATCAGTGCACCACCACCGCCACGGGCGAGAAGCTGGACGTCAACATCGACGTCGTGCTGACCGTGCCCGCGCAGGCCACGGTGGACGAGGAGATGACGATCGGCTGGCGCGGGACCTATGTCACCGGCGCCGAACTGATCGTCCCCGCCACGGGCCTGGAGGGCGAGATCAACATGTACGTCTACGCGGGCATCAGCGGCATCGAGGACCTGACCTCCGCCACGGGAGTCGCCCCGCTCGGCACGGTCATCCCCGGGGAGACCGTGCCGCTCCCCGAGACGGCCCAGCTGAAGACGACGCCGGGAAAGGCGGACGAGGGCACCGTGCACGCGGCCTCCATCAACTTCGGCCCCCGCCCTCAGGAGCGCCTGATCGAGTGCGAGGTGAAGGACAAGGACGCCCTGACGGAGTATCCCCTCACCGTCGTCGGTGCCGACGGCGGCACTCCCACCCCCGACGACAGCCCGAGCCCCAGCCCGGACGACACCGGCACGGAAACCTCGGACCCCGAGACCTCGGACCCGGAGACCACCGAGGACCCGGAGACCACCGACACCCCGTCCGGCGGGGTGTCCACGGGTGGTGGCGGGGAGGCCGGGCCCGACGGGCGGGCGGTGATGGTGACCGGCCTCGTGGTCGTGCTGGCCGCGGCCACCGGTCTGCGCCTGCGCAGACCCCGCCGCACGGCCTAGCCGCCGGAGAGGCCACCGGAGAGGCCACCGGGGAAGCCACCGGGGAAGCCACCGGGGAGGCCGCGCACGGCGCTCGCGTCAGCCGCCGACCAGCGGCACGAGCTTGACGAACGACACGACCGGATCCACGGTGAGGTCGATCAACTCGGCCAGGTCGTCGACCTGGCGATCCCCCACCAGCAGCAGGAATCCGTTGCTCTGGAACGCCCGCTCGGCGATGTCGGCCTGGCGCTCCCAGTCGATGCTCCGGGTGGCGCCCATGCGGTAGCCGTTCAGCTCCACCTCGGCGCCCACCGGCCGCACCAGCCCGCGGAACCGGGCGGTCGGGACTGCGTTGTAGCGGGCGACCTCCTCGCGGACGCGCAGGCGGACGAGCTCGCGCGCCGAGATGCGCTCCGGCAGGTCGGGCAGCGTGAACTCGTCCAACGGCTTACCGGTGGCGCTCTCGTCCCTGAAGGTGACCGTGGCCATGTCGCGGCTCCATCGTTCGTGGTCGTCAACGTGTCGAGCCATGGATAGCAGGCGCGGCCGACAGTCAAACCATTGAACTCCGGCGGCTCCGGCGTTACGGTGCAGCAGAAAGGCACTTTTGTACTCTGTCATATTGTATCGATTGATACGCAAGGAGGTCTGCCGGAGCATGCCGAGAAGAGTGATGTTCCCCCTGTTAGCAGCCCTGATGGCGACCGCCGCCGGCGCCCACCCGGCGGCGGCCGCCCCCACCACGAACATCGTGTACGTCGCCAAGAACGGCAGGGACGACGCGACCGGCACCAAGAAAGACCCGTTCGCCACGATTGAACGCGCCCGCGACGCACTGGCGGGCAGGACCGGCGAGCGCACTCCCGGCATCGTCTACATCCGCGAGGGCGTCTACCGGACGTCCAGGACGATCGGGGTCACCGGCAAGGAGCACTCCTACGTCACCTACGCCGCCTACCCCGGCGAGCAGGTCGAGCTGGCCGGGGTCACCACGCTCGCGCCGGACCGGTTCCGCAGGCTGAGCGACGTCCCGGCGGGCGAGACGAAGTGGTCGTCGAAGGCCCGCGTCCCGGCCGCCGCGGCCCCCGACGTCTACGTGTACGACCTGGGCGCGGAAGGCATCCCCACCGGCCGGCTCAACAAGAACGGCTTCAACTGGAAGCCGCAGCCCTTCGCCCCCGAGCTGATCACCGACGACGTCACGCAGACCCTCGCGCAGTATCCCAACGGCGACGCCAAGCTCGACCGCGACCACATCACCGTCAAGGAGGCCCCGAAGGGCGCCCGCGACTACTTCTCGGACAAGACCCCCGACGGCACGACCCTGCCGTACGAGGACATGCTCCGCCTCCCCGGCCCCGTCTACACGATCACCGACCCCGCCGTGGCCGCCCGCTACACCACCTGGGCCAGGCCCACGGGCACGACGGAGCCCGACAACACGGCCCACGAGACCGACGGCTGGCTGTCCGGATATTTCGGCAACAACTATGCCAACGACCGCGTACGCATCGACTCCGTCGGCGGCAACGACCTCAGGACCAGCTACCCCACCATGTACGTGGCCACCGACAAGTGGACGTCGTTCGTGGCCCAGAACGTGCTGAGCGAGCTCGACACCGAGGGTGAGTACTACATCGACCGCCGGCAGGACCACAACACGCTCTACTACTATCCACCGGGCGGAACGGTCGAGGGCAAGGAGATCAGCCTCACCTCCTTCGACGCCCCCTTCTTCCAGCTGGAGAACGTCAAGGGCGTCACGCTCAAGGGCCTGAAGCTGAACGGCACCACGGGCACCGCCGTACGCCTGCTGGACGCCGAGTCGTGCACCGTGGACGGCCTGGAGATCCTCAACGTCAGCATGGACGCGGTCGCGATCGGCGAGGCCAACGACGCGATCACGGCGATCGCCGAATACCGCACGAGCCGGGGCGGCCACCGCAACCGGGTGGTCAACAGCAGGCTGCACGACCTGGGCGGCGGCGGGGTGTTCACGGCCGGGGGCGACCGCGACTCGCTCGAACGCGGTGACCACGTCGTCGAGCACAACGAGATCTACGACTTCTCGAAGCTGGCCACGTACACGCCGGCGGGGTACATGTACGGCGTCGGCAACACGTTCCGCTACAACCACGTCCACGACGCGCCGCACATGGCCATCCAGATCATGGGCAACGACATGGAGATCAGCCACAACAGGTTCGAGAACCTCGTGACGCACGCCTCGGACCAGGGCGTGATCTACGCGGGGCGGGACTACACGTACCTGAACAACGTGGTGGCGTACAACCTGTTCAGAGGCATCGGCGCGGACGGCAACCAGGCCGTCTACATGGACGACGGGATGTCGGGGATGGTGGTCCACCACAACTTCTTCGACAACGTCCAGCACGGCCTGTTCTACCAGTCCGGCCACAGCAACGTCGCCGCGGACAACGTCTTCAAGGACGTGAAGTACCTCGGCCACGACAAGCTCTACCACGAGGGCGGCAAGCGGCTGCCGGTGGCCAACTCCAAGGTCGTGATCGAGCGGTTCAACGACATGCTGAAGGCCGGGGACGGCACCGGGTTCACCAACACCCGGGAGAACGTCGAGCGGTGGTACCGCCGCTACGGCCGGCAGTACCCGAACATCCGCGACTGGTACGTCCCCGCCGACGCCAGTGGCCGGGTCTGCACCGCGATCGGCACCACGGAGTGCACCGACGAACACGTATGGAGCGACCCGGACTCCGTGTACGTCCCCGCCCGCAACGTGCTGACCCGGTCGGTGAGCATCGGCACGGGCGACTTCGCCTACACCGACGACGCCGGCGGGCTGAGCGTGAAGACGTTCAACCCGGACTTCGACTCCTTCAACGTCAAGCGACCCACCGCCGCCGAGCTCGCCTTCGACCCGGCCACCGGCACGTTCGACGCCCGGACCACACCGCTGAACGCCGAAGAGGGCTTCGGCCGCGCATGGGTGCGGGACTGGAACAGGAACTTCACCCTGGACGGGATCGGCCCTCGCTGATCCGGCCCGGAAACGACTTCGGGCATCCCCGCGTCTCGCGGGGATGCCCGGATGCCGGTGCGCCGCCAGGGACTCGAACCCCGGACCCGCTGATTAAGAGTCAGCTGCTCTAACCAACTGAGCTAGCGGCGCTGGCAGGAAGAAATATACCGGTGATCCGCATCCTGGTCGAATCGGAATCAGCTGGACACGACCCGCTAGAATAAAGTTCGGCCTTCAGACAGGAGCATCGATGTTCGACACGCCAGCCGACGTGACGGAGCGGCTCGCCGCCGTGGATTACCTCTCCGACGACGCCATCTCCACCTCGGTGTTCCTGGCCGCCGCGCTGGGCAAGCCGCTGCTGGTCGAAGGGCCGGCCGGGGTCGGCAAGACCCAGCTCGCCAAGGCGGTGGCCCAGGCGACCGGCGCCGACCTGATCAGGCTCCAGTGTTACGAGGGGCTCGACGAGGCCCGGGCCCTGTACGAGTGGAACTACAAGAAGCAGCTCCTGCGGATCCAGGCCACCAGCGCCGACGACGACATCTTCAGCGAGGAGTTCCTGCTGGAGCGGCCGCTGCTCAAGGCCATCAGGTCCGAGCGGCCGACCGTGCTGCTGATCGACGAGACCGACAAGGCCGACGTCGAGGTCGAGGGGCTGCTGCTGGAGCTGCTGTCCGACTTCCAGGTGACGATCCCCGAGCTGGGCACCATCGCCGCGACGCGCCGGCCGTACGTGGTGCTGACCTCCAACGCCACCCGCGAGCTGTCGGAGGCGCTCAAGCGGCGCTGCCTCTACCTGCACATCGAATACCCGACCCCCGAGCGCGAGCGGGACATCGTGCTGGCCCAGGTGCCGACCATCCGGGCCGAGCTGGCCGAGCAGCTCGCCAGGACCGTGGCCACGCTGCGGGCGCTGGAGCTGAAGAAGGCGCCGTCGGTGGCCGAGACCGTCGACTGGGCCAACACGCTGCTGGCCCTCGGGCGGGAGGAGCTGGACGAGGCCACCGTGGCCGGGACGCTCGGCGTGGTGCTCAAGCACGCCTCCGACCATGTGCGCGCGGTCAAGGAGCTGGGGCTGCCCGATGCCTGAGCGCGGGTCGCTGGTCGACCGGCACGTCGGCTTCGTGCACGCGCTGCGGGAGGCCGGGGTGCCGGTGTCGGTGGCCGAGGGGCTGGACGCGGCGAACGCCATGCGGGTGATCGAGCTGGCCGATCGGGAGTCGCTGCGCGCGGCGTACGCGGCGACGCTGGTCAAGAAGCCCGCCTACCGGCCGGGGTTCGACGTGCTGTTCGACCTGTGGTTCCCGCCGTCCACCAGCGGGCTGTCCCTCGCGCGGCCCCTCAGCGGGATCGACCTGGAGAAGGCCGAGGTCAAGGAGCTGCGCGCGCATCTGGCGGGGCTCCTGACCGGCTCCTCCGAGCAGGAGATGCGCGAGTTCGCCCGGGCCATGGTCGAGCGCTTCGGCCGGCAGGAGGCCGGGCCCGGCCGGCAGAACTGGTTCTCCTACAGCGTCATGCGGGCCCTGTCGCCCGAGACCCTGATGGCGGGCATCCTGCGCGAGGTCCTGCAGGGCCGCGAGCGCGGGGGGCTGGCGGAGAAGACCGTGCGCCAGCGCGTCACGTCCGGGCTCCGGCGCTTCGAGGACGCCGTCGCCACCGACGTGCGCCGCCGCATCGCCGAGGACTCCGGGATCGAGCGCATCGCCCGCTCCGCCGTACGTCCCCCGCTCGACCAGATCGACTTCCTCCGCGTCACCAAGGCCGACCTGGCCAGGCTGCGCAGGGAGGTCCACCCGCTGGCCAGGCGCCTGGCCGCGCGGCTGACCATCAAGCACAGGAAGGGCCGGCGGGGGCGGCTCGACTTCCGGCGGACCATGCGGGCCTCGCTGCAGAGCGGCGGCGTGCCGCTGACCACGCACTTCAAGCCGCCCCGGCCGCACAAGCCCGAGCTGGTCATCCTCTGCGACACCAGCGACTCGGTCTCGTCGTTCGCGCACTTCACGCTGCTGCTCACGTACGCGCTGCGGGAGCAGTTCACCAAGGTGCGGGCGTTCGGCTTCGTGGACACCGTGGACGAGATCACCCGGTTCTTCCTGCCGGGCTCGGACGTGGTCGAGGCCATGACCAGGCTGGCGAACGAGGCCGACATGGTCCGCTTCGGGCGTACCAACTACGGGCACTCCCTGGAGCGCTTCGCCGAACGGTACGCCGACGCGATCGGCCCCAAGACGTCCCTGCTGATCCTGGGCGACGCCCGCTCCAACTACCAGCCACCCGCCCTGGACGTGCTCAAGTCACTGGTGTCCAGGTCCCGCCACGCCTACTGGCTCAACCCCGAGCCGAAGCCGCAGTGGGACACGGGAGACTCGATCGCGAGCGACTACGGCACGATCGTCCCCATGTACGAGTGCCGCAACGTCGCCCAGCTCACCGCGTTCATCGAGACGCTGGCATGAGTCGCGGACCCGGCGACATTGGGGGGGGTCGCGGACCCGGCGACATCAGAAGTCGCGGACCCGGCGACATCAGAAGTCGCGTAGCAGGTGACGTCAGAAGTCGCGTAGCAGGTGACGTCAGAAGCCGTGTCAGACCTTCTGCAGCTCGCGGGCCGCGGTGCGGGCCAGGAGCTCGATCTGGGCCTCGTTCAGCACGCCGCCGTCGGAGTCCTTGATCAGCCTGGCCGCCAGCCCCGGCTTGAGGAGCGTGAGCCCCTCGGCCATCACCATGCCGCCCTTGGGCAGCAGCCCGCAGTGCACCACGAGCACGGGCGTGATGGCCACCGGGACGCCGGTCTCCCGCGTCAGCAGCTCGGCGAACGCCTCGGCCCGCTCCACGAGCGGCTTGGCGACCTTGCTGCCGTACTTCTCGCCGAAGAACAGCCGCCCCGCGTAGCAGGCGATCTCGGTGTCCGGGCTCCAGGACTCGTTGTCGATGATCCAGACGCCGCCCGGGCCGATCACGAGGTGGTCGATGGAGGCCTGGCCGCGGATGGCCCGGCCGTCGAGGACGCTGTAGCCGTGCCGGCCGAGCGACCGGCGCAGGATGCGCCCCGTGATCGCCTCGCCGCGTCGCGCCCCGCGCCACACGGCGGTCTTGTGGAAGGCGTGCCAGTAGAGGAACCAGTCACCCCCGGCCACGATCCCCGCCAGCAGCAGGCCG
The DNA here is from genome assembly GCF_040674815.1 of Nonomuraea sp. NPDC049709. Classification (NCBI taxonomy): domain Bacteria; kingdom Bacillati; phylum Actinomycetota; class Actinomycetes; order Streptosporangiales; family Streptosporangiaceae; genus Nonomuraea; species Nonomuraea sp. NPDC049709. The sequence goes on along the minus strand of NZ_JBFANM010000009.1, from coordinate 97,076 downwards.
AACAGGACGGACGCGCCTGCCGCGTCGAACCTCAGCGCCACCGCCACGCCGATCACGAACCCCACAGCGGCCTTGGCGTACCTGAACTTGCGCCGGGTCGGAGCATCCTCGCGCCAGAACTTCTCGTACCACCACTGCGGGGATGAGCCAGTGTATTTCTCGTTGGGCTGCACGTAGATAGAGCCACCGGGCACGGCAAACTCCCCGAAAGAGTAGATGTTGTGCAGGATCTGCCACGCCGAAGATCCCTCGCCGATCAAGAGATACCCGCTCTTCAACCAAGGCGAGCCTAAGGTGACGGAATTAGTACCCGCAAGCCCAACAACCGACCAGTCGGTATGCTAAGGCGGTGACCAAGGGGGACCATGTGAAAGAGGAACCGGTCAGGCAGCGACTGCTGGCCGAGGCGACGCGGCTGTTCGCAGAGCGTGGCTTCGAGAGCACCTCGGTGCAGGAGGTCGTGATGGCCGCCGGCGTCACCAAGGGCGCCATGTACCACTACTTCGACTCCAAGGACGATCTGCTCCACGAGATCTACGCCCGGGTGCTGCGCATGCAGATGGACCGCCTGGCGCAGATCGCCGACGGCCCGGGCACGCTGCGGCAGCGCCTGCACAGGGCGGCGGCCGACGTCGTGGAGACCACGGCCGCGAACCTCGACGACTCGAAGATCTTCTTCCGGTCGATCCACCTGCTCGCTCCCGAGACGCAGAAGACCGTGCGCGCCGAGCGCCGCCGCTACCACGAGCGCTTCCGCGCACTCGTGGCCGAGGGGCAACGCTCGGGCATCTTCAGCGACCGCGTCCCCGCGGAGCTGGTCGTCGACTACTTCTTCGGCTCGGTGCACCACCTGGGCACATGGTTCCACGCGGACGGCCCGCTGACCGGCGCCCAGGTGGGCAGGCACTTCGCCGACCTGCTGCTCGCCTCACTCGGGGCCGGGGACTCCGACGAGTGAGGCCAGCGCCTCCCGGTGGTCGCCGGGCGTGCCCAGTGCGATCTCGGTGGCCTTGGCGCGCTTGAGATAGAGATGTACGGGGTGCTCCCACGTCATCCCGATCCCGCCGTGGAGCTGCAGGGCCTCCTCGGCCGCGTGCACGGCCACCCCGGCGTTCCACGACTGGGCCACGGCCACGGAGACCGACGAGCTGTCGGCGACCGCGTTCCTGGCGGCGGCCCGAGCCCTGACCACGTCCAGCCACAGGTCGGCCAGCCGGTGCTTGATCGCCTGGAACGAGCCGACCGGCCGGGCGAACTGGTGGCGCTCCTTGACGTAGGCCAGCGTCGTGTCGAGGCACCACTCGGCCACCCCGAGCTGCTCGGAGGCCAGCAGCCCGGCCCCGAACCGCAACACCCCGGCCAGGTCGCACGCGCCCACGCGGCGGGCCGGCGTACGCGCGAACGTGACGGTGGCCACCGGCCTGGTCAGGTCGAGCGAGGGCACGACCTCGACCGGGACGCCCTCCACCGCGTACAGGTCGCCGGCCACCGGCACCAGCAGCACGTCGGCCACCTCGGCGCCGGCCACCCCGGTGACGGTCCCGGACAGCCGCCCCTGGTCGTCCACGCTCACGGACGAGCCCCGGTCCGGCCGGTAGGGCGACGCGGCGAACGACACGGCCAGCGCGGCCGTGCTGCGCCCCTCGGCCAGCTCGCCGAGCAGCGCGTCGCGGGTCGGCAGCAACGCCTGCGTGGCCAGCACCGAGCTGGTGAAGAACGGCACCGGCGCCACCGCCCGGCCCAGCTCCTCCAGCACCACGGCCACCTCGCTGGCCGACGCACCGGCCCCGCCCAGCTCCTCGGGGACGAGCAGCCCGGCCACCCCGATCTCGCCGGCCAGCGTCTTCCACAGGTCCAGGTCGTATACGGAGTTCACGGACTCGATCCGCTTCAGCACCGCGGCGGGCGGGCAGCGGTCGGCGAGCAGCCCGCGCACGGCGGACCTGAGCTCCTCCTCGACCTCGGAATAGAGCAGCGTCATCGCGGCAGGTCCTTCCAGGGCACGTCCTTGTCGACACGGGGTTCCGAGGGCAGGCCGAGCACCCGTTCGGAGATGATGTTGCGCAGGATCTCGGAGGTGCCGCCCTCGATGGAGTTGCCCTTGGCCCGCAGATAGCGATAGCCGGGGCCGCGGCCGTAGAAGTCGACGTTCTCGGAGCGGCGGAACGTCCAGTCGTCGTAGCCGAGATCCCGCCGGAACTCGACGTCGAAGCCCGTCAGCGCCTGGTTGAGCTTGGCGAACGACAGCTTCATCCCCGAGCCCTCCGGCCCCGGCTGCCCGGCGACGAGCTGCTCGCGCAGGCGCGCCCCGGACAGGCGGGTCACCTCGGCCTCCACCCACAGCGACAGCAGCCGCTGGTGCAGGTCGTGCGTGCGCAGCTCGGGCTGTTCCCGCCAGGCCGCGAGCGCGGCCGCCACCGCGCCACCACCGCGCCGCGTCGGCGCGCCGCCGATCGCGACCCGCTCGTTCATCAGCGTGGTCTGCGCGACCCGCCAGCCGTCGCCCACCTCACCGAGCCGCAGGTCGTCGGAGAGCCGCACGCCGGTCAGGAACACCTCGTTGAACTCCGCCTCACCGGTGATCTGCCGCAACGGCCGCACCTCCACGCCGGGAGCGTGCATGTCACAGATGAAGTACGTCATCCCGCGGTGTTTCGGCACGTCCGGGTCGGTACGGGTGACCAGGATGGCCCACCTGGAGTGATGGGCGCCGGACGTCCACACCTTCTGGCCGTCCACCACCCACTCGTCACCGTCCCTGACCGCCCGGGTTGCCAGCGTGGCCAGGTCGGACCCGGCGCCGGGCTCGCTGAAGAGCTGACACCAGATCTCCTCCCCGGTCCACAGCGGCCGCAGGAACCGGCGCTTCTGCTGCTCCGTGCCGAACGCCAGGATCGTCGGCGCCGCCATCCCCAGGCCGATGCCCTGGACCCCGCCGTTGATCTGCGGCGTGTCCGCCAGCTCCCGCTCGACGACCTGCTGCAGCTCCCTGGAGGTCCCGAGGCCGCCGAGCCCCTCGGGGAACCACACCCAGGCCAGCCCGGCATCGAACCTGGCCCGCAGGAACTCCAGCCGGTCCCCGCTCGGATCGTGCTCGCCGAGGAACGCCGCCACGCGCTCCTTGATCTCCGCCTCGTTCACATGTACCTCTTCAACTCGCGATAGGCCAGGGACCGCTTGTGCACCTCGTCGGGGCCGTCCGCCAGGCGCAGCGAGCGGGCTCCCGCCCAGAGCGCGGCCAGCGGGAAGTCCTGGGAGACGCCGCCCGCGCCGTGCACCTGGACGGCCTTGTCGAGGATCCACTCCACGGTGATCGGAGTGGAGATCTTGATGGCCTGGATCTCGGTGTGGGCGCCCTGGTTGCCCACCGTGTCCATGAGCCAGGCGGTCTTGAGCACGAGCAGGCGGGCCTGCTCGATCTTGATGCGGGACTCGGCGATCCAGTCCTGGATCACGCCCTGCTGGGCGACGGGCTTGCCGAACGTGGTCCTGGCCAGGGCCCGGCGGCACATCAGCTCGACCGCGCGCTCGGCCATGCCGATCAGGCGCATGCAGTGGTGGATGCGGCCGGGGCCGAGCCTGGCCTGCGCGATGGCGAAGCCGCCGCCGTCCTCGCCGATGAGGTTCTCCGCCGGCACGCGTACGTCCTCGAACACGATCTCGGCGTGCCCGCCGTGGTCGGCGTCGGTGTAGCCGAACACGTGCATGCCGCGCTTGATGTGCAGGCCGGGGGTGTCGCGGGGGACGAGGATCATGCTCTGCTGGCGGTGCTTGGGCGCGTCGGGGTTCGTCTTGCCCATGACGATGAAGATCTTGCAGTTGGGGTTCATCGCGCCGGAGATGAACCACTTGCGGCCGTTGATGACGTACTCGTCGCCGTCGCGGACGATGGAGGTCGCGATGTTCGTGGCGTCGGAGGAGGCCACGTCGGGCTCGGTCATCGCGAACGCCGAGCGGATCTCCCCGTCGAGCAGCGGCCGCAGCCACTCCTTGCGCTGCCACTCGCTGCCGAACATGGACAGCACTTCCATGTTGCCCGTGTCGGGTGCCGCGCAGTTGGTGGCCGTGGGGGCGATGGCCGGACTCCGGCCCATGATCTCGGCCAGGGGTGCGTACTGGAGGTTGGTCAGCCCCGCGCCGTGGTCGCCGGGCAGGAACAGGTTCCACAGGCTGCGCTGCCTGGCCTCGTCCTTCAGGTCCTCCAGCAGCGGCGGCGGGCTCCATCCGCTGACCGCGGCCTGTTCCTCGAAAGCGGGCTCGGCGGGGTAGACGCAATCGTCCATGAAGCGGAGCAGTCGCTCCCGCAGGTCCTCGGTGACTTTGTCGAAGGCGAAGTCCATGCCGAGAGCCTACCGACCGGCCGGTATGAGTGTCGACAGGTGGTTCCCCGCAAAAAGGTGCAGGTGGCCATGAACGTGACTCGAGTGGCCTCATAAGGTTGCCGCCATGACCGCGAAGTTGCCCTTTCCCGTGGTGCTCGAGAACGACGTCGTCCGGCTCGAGCCGCTCACCATGGACCACGTGCCCGACCTGTTCGCCGCCGGCGGCGGGGACGAGGACGTCTGGCGCTGGCTGCCCAGCGCCGCCCCGCGTTCGGAGCAGGAGCTGGGCAAGGTCGCCCGGGGGCTGATCGACGACTCCAAGCACGTGCCGTTCGCGGTGGTGCTGAAGGAGAGCGGGCGGGCGGTCGGCTGGACCACGTACGCCGACGTGCCCGGCTTCGAGGCCAGCGTGGAGATCGGCTGGACCTGGTACGGCCGGGCGGTCTGGCGCACGGCCGTGAACACGAGCTGCAAGCTGCTGCTCATCGACCACGCCTTCTCGCTCGGCTACAACCGGGTGCTGCTCAAGACGGACAATCTCAACCTCAGGTCGCAGAACGCCATCAAGCGCATCGGCGGCCTGCACGAGGGCACGCTGCGCCGCCACCGCAAGAGGCCGGACGGCACCTGGCGCGACACCGTCTATTTCGGCATCCTCGAAGAGGAGTGGCCGGAGCACCGTAGCCGGTTGGGGGGCCGCTCGAACCTTTCCTAGAAGGGCGGAGTCTCATCCCGCATGACTGATCGGCTGGGGGGCTACTGGCTCGGCGCCCGGCTCGACGGCGGCGGGCAGGTCGTCGTGCGCGAGGCGTACGACGAGTCCGGTGCCCGCCACGCGCTGGGCGTGCCGTGCCTGCTGGACGACGGGGCAAGGGCCCGGCTCGCCGCCTCGGCCGCGGCCGCCGGGCACGTCCGCTCGCTGTCGGTCGCCAAGCTGACCGATGCGTGCCTGGACGGCGACCCTCCCTACCTGGTCAGCGAGTACATCGAGGGCCCGACCCTGCGCCAGGTCGTGGACCGGCACGGCCCGTACGCCGGCGACGACCTCTACCGGCTGGCCGCCGCCACGGCCACCGCGCTGGCGGCGGTGCACGAGGCGGGCGCGGCGCACGGGGCGCTCACGCCGGACAAGGTCGTCCTGGGGGCCGAGGGACCCCGGCTGGTCGGGCTGGGGCTGGCGGGCGGGGGTGGCGGGCCGCCGGACGACGTGCACGCCTGGGGGCGGCTGCTGGTCTTCGCCGCCTACGGCGACGACGAACGATTAGGCGGCGGCGAGCGGCTGGACCGCCCGTTACGCGGGCTCGTGGCCGCCGCCCTCGACCGCGATCCCGACCGCCGCCCGAACGCCCGCCAGCTCCTGATGTCCCTGCTCGACGCGCCCCAGTCCCAGCAGGGCCGGCTGCTTCCCCCCGAACCCGTCGACGACCCGCCGCTCGGGGCCCGCGCCGAGGCCGTCTACCTGAAGCTCAGCCCGGCGGAGCAGGACGTGGTGCCGGAGGTGTTCCTGCGGCTGGTGGGCCTCGACTCCGACGGCGCCGACACCGTGGTGAGCGCCTCCAGGGACGAGCTGGTCGCCGGGCGGGGCGCCGACGTGGTGGCCGCGATCGACGGGGTGCTGGCGGCGTACCGGGAGGCGGGGCTCCTGAGCGACGGGGCCGCACCCGCCATCGCGCACGCGGCGTTGTTGCGGGCCTGGCCGCGGCTGCACGAGTGGCTGGACGGCGAGCGCGAAGGGCTGGCCGTGCACCGGGAGCTGGTGGCGGCGGCGCGGCGGTGGGAGGCGGGCGGGCGGCCGGAGGGATGGCTCTTCCGGGGGGAGCCGCTGGACCGGGCGCTGGCGTGGGCGGCCGGCGGGCGGCGGCGGGTGACGTTGAACGCGGGCGAGCAGAGGTTCCTCGACGCGGGGATCGCCACGGTGCGGCGGCGGGCGCGCCGGCGGCGTACCGCCATGGCGGGGCTGCTGTCGGTGGCGATGGTGGCCGCGCTGCTCGCGCTGTGGCAGCGCGGCATCGCCGACGGGCGGCTGGACGAGGCGATGGCCAGGGTGGCGGCGTCCCGGGCGGAGGCGCTGCGACCGGCCGACCCGGTGACCGCGCGCAAGCTGAGCCTGGCCGCGTGGCGGCTGGCGCCGATCCCCGAGACCCGGCGGGCGCTGGCGGTCCAGGACGCGGCGGTGGCGGTGTTCGCCGACCCGTACGCGGGGCCGCGCACGCTGCACGCCGTCACCGACGACGGGTCCGTGCTCGCCGCCCTGGAGGAGGGCACGCTGCGGCTGTACGACCTCGCGTCGGGCCGGACGCTCACCACCACGGCGGGGCCGGTGCAGAGCGTGCGCGCGATGGCCTGGTCACCCGACGGACGCACGCTGGCGCTGGTCGGGGTCGACCGGTCCTACCTGTACGACCTGCGCACCCGTACCCTGGGCCGGCCCTTCGGCCGGGGACTCGGCGCGCCCGGGGAGCAGTCGGCGTGGTTCAGCCCGGGCGGCGGCCTGCTGTTCGCGGCCGCCCGGCAGTCGGGCGAGCGGTGGGCCTGGGACCTGGGGGCGGGACGGGCCGCGTACGTGGGCGAGTACGCCGTGGTCGGCCCGGACGACCGGGTGGCGCTGGTGTTCGACGGGAAACGGTCGGAGATCAGGCGGGCCGGCCGGTCGTCGCCCGCGCCCTGGCTGGACCGGATGCCGTGGGAGTACACGACGTTCGCGCCCGACGGGGAGCGGGTGGCCATCGCCGAGGAGACCGGCATCCAGGTCTACGGCCTCGACGGCGTCCCGGCCCGCTACACCAGGCTGCGCCCCTCCCCCGGCCACCTGCGCTTCAGCCCGGACGGGCGGCTGCTGGTCAGCACCGACAGCGACCGCGTGCGGGTCTGGCGGCTGGCGGAGGGGACGCTGCTGGCCGACCGGCAGGTCCCGGCGTCCGCCGACCGGCCGGCGCAGGCGGCGCTGTCCGGGGACGGCCGGTGGCTGCGCGTGCTGGCCGGGCGGGGCACGGTCCTCACCATCGACCTGGCGCGGCCGGCCGCTCCCGCCGACCCGGGCGCGTGGGTGTGCGAGCACTACGGGCCGCTCTCGCCGGAGGAGTGGGGCGAGCACCTGCCGGAGGTGCCCTATCGCGAGGCGTGCTGACGCGCCCGGCACAATGCACGTCATGACTGTGGACCATCTCGTCTATGCCACCCCCGATCTCCGGCAGACCGTGGCCGACCTGGAGCGGCTGCTGGGCGTGCGCGCCGCCGTGGGCGGGCGGCACCTGGGCCTGGGCACCCGTAACCACCTGCTCGCGCTGGGCGGCCGGAGCTATCTGGAGATCGTCGGGCCGGATCCCGAGCAGGAGGCGCCGGCCGGGCCCCGGTGGTTCCGGATCGACTCGCTGGCGGCGCCGGCGCTGGTGAACTGGGCGGTGGCGGTGACGGGCATCGACGCGGTGACGGCCCGCGCGCGGGAGCGGGGCTACGACCCCGGCGACCCGGCGGACATGTCGCGGCGCACGGCCTCCGGCGACCTGCTGAGCTGGCGGCTCACCCCGCCGCAGCGGGCCGGGCACGACGGGCTGGTGCCGTTCCTGATCGACTGGGGCGCCACGCGGCACCCGGTGGAGAGCGGCCTGCCGGCGGTCGAGCTGGTGTCGCTGCGCGGCGCACACCCCGACCCCGGGGCGGTGCGGCGGGACCTGGCGGCCGTGGACGTGCGGCTCGACCTCGACGAGGACTCCCGGCCGGGCCTGACCGCCGTGCTGTCGGGGCGGTACGGTCCCGTGACGCTGACCTGATCACGTATGCCTGACCGGCTCGTCCGAGTCCCGGAGGGCGAGGTGCGCTGCCGCAGCCCGGTGCCGCAGCCCAGGGCCGCCGCTCACGATGCGGAAGATCCTGGACGCGGTGGCCGAGGCCAGGTCGCGGCGGGCGACGATCCTGCAGGTGGGTCCGCTTGTCGCGCGGGGCGGCCGAGCATGCCGGTCAGGAGTTCGTTCAGGGCGTCCTTGAGGTCCTGGAGGGTGGGGACGGTGCCGGCGCCGGCGATGGCGTCGAACATCAGGCCCTCGCCGAACGCCACGAGGTTGCGCGCGTGCCGGACGGGATCCGGGGAGCCGAGGGCCGTCAGGATGGCGACGGCCGGGTCGCGGAAGCGCCGTCCGGCCTGGTCGTAGATCTCGCGCAGCTCGGGTCGGCGGGTAGCCTCCAGGGCCAGCTCGTAGCGGGCCAGGGTGCGGCGGCGGTCGGAGAGCTGGGTGTGCAGCGCCTCCGCCATGCGCGCGGGCAGGGCCGCCAGGTCGTACGGCCCCCCGTAAGCACCGGACAGGGCACGCATCTCCAGGTCGGTGAGCCGTGACAGGGTCAGCTCCAGCAGTGCCGCCCGGGTGCGGGCCAGGTTGGAGGTGGAGCCGGGCGGCAGGTCGGCTGCCTCGTCCACGGCCCGGTGGGTCAGGCCCCGCATGCCGCGCTCGGCCAGCAGGGTGATGGCCGTGTCGGCGACCAGGTCAGAGCGCTTCACGGAGCCTGATACTACAGCGGTAGTGAGACCACACTACAGGCGTAGTAGGGTGGCACTACAGACGTAGTTGAAGGGGAGGCGGCCATGGCCAGGGCCGTGGTGATCGGCGGGGGTGTCGGCGGGCTGACCGCCGGGGTGGCGCTGCGCCGCAAGGGATGGGACGTCACCGTGCTGGAGCGCGTGCCGCAGATCGAGCCCGTGGGCTCGGGGCTGGCGATCGCCGCCAACGCGCTGAAGGCCCTCGACCTCCTCGACCTGGGCGACCGGATCCGCGGGCTCGCCACGGCGGAGGGACGCTTCGGGTTGCGCCGGTCGAACGGGAGCTGGCTCACGCACACCACGGAGGCGGCGGCGGGCGACAGGTACGGCGACTCGGTGGTGGTCATGCTGCGGGCCACGCTCATGGAGGTGCTCATGGACGCCCTCGGCCGGGACCGGCTGCGTCTGGACACGGCCGTGTCGGGGGTGGACGCCGAGAAGGGCGTGGTCCGCACGGCGGCGGGCGATCTGGACGCCGACCTGGTCGTGGCGGCCGACGGCATCCATTCGGCCACCCGGCGCGCGTTGTTCCCGGAGCATCCCGGGCCCGCGTACTCGGGGGTGACGGCCTGGCGCGCCCTCGTCCCGCGCGGCGGCCTGGCGATTCCCCGGTCGGAGAGCTGGGGCCGGGGCACGGTGTTCGGCATCCACCTGCTGGCCGGCGACGTCGTCTACGTCTACGCCACCGACGTGCTGCCCGCCGGGACCGTGTACGCGGACGAGCGCGCGGAGCTGCTGCGCAGGTTCGGGGACTGGCACGAGCCCATCCCGGCACTGCTGGCGGCGGCCGACCCGGCCAGGATCATCCGGAACGACATCTACTCCTACGCCGAGCCGCTGCCCGCCTACCACCAGGGCCGGGTGGCGCTGGTCGGCGACGCGGCCCACGCGATGACGCCGAACCTCGGGCAGGGCGCCTGCCAGGCGATCGAGGACGGGGTCGTGCTGGCGCACCTGGCCGGCGGCGACCTGGCGGCCTACAGCGCCGCCCGCAGGGAGCGGACCATGAAGATCGTACGGCGGTCGATGACGCTGTGCCGGATGACCATGCTGCGCAACCCGCTGGCGGTGCGGCTGCGCGATCTCGGCCTGTCGGCCGCGGCCCGGCTCAGCCCAGATCTGATGTTGCGGTCGATGGACGAGATGTTGCGGTGGCGTCCACCGGCGGAGGCTGGACGGTGACCGTGCGCTCCACCGCCACGGGCGCCGGGGCGGGGGCGAGGGCGGGGGTCGCCGGTTTGGCGTGGTGATCGGGGGCCAGGCGGCCCAGCGTGATCGTGCCGGCGATGGTCAGCGCGCCGGCCATCAGGGCCGGCACGGCCGTCGAGGGAGAGGTGGGCAGCGGCTCGCCGAGCAGGATCGCCCCGGCCATCACGGAGGTGATGGGGTCGATGACCTGCACGCCGGCGTAGGCGATGCCGAAGTAGCCCACGGCGTACGAGCGCTGCAGCAGCACCACCGCGCAGATCAGCAGCACGGGCACGGCCAGGGTGAACCAGTGGAGCAGCCGCCCCCAGTCCCCCTCCATCCCGCCACCGACCACGCGCACGAACGTGGACACGCTCGCGGTCACGGCACCCGCCCCCACGGAGAGCAGCAGCGCCTTGGACGCGCCGTGGACCCGGCTCGCGAGCACCTGCGTGGCCAGCGTGACCACCGCGATCACGGCCACGAACCCGAGCGCGGCGCCGTCGCTCAGCCTGGGCGTCACGTTGTGCGAGGGCACCAGCAGCATGAGCCAGAGCAGGCCCACCGCCACGGCGATCGAGCCCAGGATCTCCGCGCGGTACGGCTTGCGGCCGTACATGAACGCGGCCAGCGGCACCGCGAACACGAGCGTGGCGACGCTGATCGGCTGCACGGCGACCAGCGGCGCGAAGCTCAGGGCCACGGCGTGCAGGCAGGCACCGGTGAAGGAGATGATGCCGCCGACCCACCAGCGGGGACGTTTCACGAGCCTCAGCGAGGCGCCCTCGGCCACCACCTCGTACTGCTGCAGCGCGGCGCCGAACGCGTATCCCAGCGCCCCTGCCAGGGCGATGAGCATGCCGACCCACGTCATCGCGGCCCACGCAGGAGCAGGGATCCTTTCAGGAGCATTGCTCCAGCTTAAGAGCCCAGCGAAGCTCCAGAGTCATCCTTTAGGCCGATAAATGCCCTTAAGGCCGCCGTGACCAGCACGGACATGTGGCGCATCCTTGATGCCGGGCTGAGGTAACGGACCGATCGGTTACCGCGATCACGACTGCTCGGGGCAGACGCAGAACAGGTGGCCCTGCGGGTCCTGCAGCACGATCCAGCGGGTGCCCTCCTCCGTGACGCCGGGCTGGAACTCCGGCCTGGTGGCCCCCAGCGCGACGTACTCCTTCGCCGCCTTCTCGATGTCCGGCACCCGGAAGTCGAGGTGGAACTGCTTGTCGGGGCTCGGCCACACGACCGGCTCGCGCTCCGCGACGCGGCCGAAGTAGATGCTCGTGGTGCCGTCGGTGATGGCGGCGTACTCGTCCTCGGCGTACGTGATCTCCATCCCGGTGACCTCGGAGTAGAACGTGGCCAGCGCCCGGGGGTCGGAGCAGTCGATGGTGAAGGCCAGCAGCTTCGCTTTCGTTGTCATGCCGCCGAGCCTGCCAGGCATACCTGCCATCTTCTGTCAGGAACGCAAGAAGGGCCGCGCCCGATCGGCGCGGCCCTCCTCTTGCGACACGTGAGTCACCCGGGGAAGCGGCCGTAATAGTCCCCCAGCCGCGTACGGTACTCGGGCTCCTTGAACGTGCCCTCGTCGAATTCGGGCGCGTCCTTGATCTCGGCCTTGGTGCGGGCCACGAACACGTTGCGCTCCTGGGGATCGATGTTCGTGATCACCTGGGCCGGGAGCATGACCTTCTTACCGAAGATCCAAGGACCGGTGTCGACGATCACGTAGCTCTCGCCGACCTCGTACGTCGCCTCATCGACGGACCCGATCTTCCCGTCGGTCGCCTGGACGTGGTAGCCCACGAGGTCCAGGGCGTGCCCGCGGTCATAGACGTCAGGACGATAGTTCCAGAGCTCCATCGGGCTCTTCCTCTCTCTTCCGTCTTTCTCGGGCATGCCACCAACTACCCGTCGATTTTCGTGTAAACCCGTAACAATGCGTTTGACGATCCTTAACCAACCTTCAAGCTGATGCCGCCACCCTCTTGACTACGGAAGGGAGCAAGCCATGCGAACCAGGGCAGAACGGTTATACGAGATCGACGGGCTGCGCCTGCTGGCGGCACTGTGCGTGGTGCTGTACCACTACGTCTTCTCCGGCTGGGCCGGCGGGAAGACCACCGTGACGTTCGTCACGGAGAGCGCGTGGGCCAAGTACGGCTATCTCGGCGTGGACCTGTTCTTCCTGATCAGTGGCTTCGTGGTGTTGATGAGCGCCTGGGGCAGGACCCCCAGGCAGTTCGTGGTGTCGCGGATCGTCCGGCTCTATCCCGCCTACTGGGTGGGCATCGCGGTCACCGCCGTGGTGACCGTGGCGCTGGGGCAGGGCTTGTTCCAGGTGTCGTTGCCGCAGGTGCTGGCCAATCTGACGATGTTCCAGGCCATACCGAACATCGAGAACGTGGACGTCGTCTACTGGACGTTGTGGGCCGAGATGCGGTTCTACCTGCTCATACTGGTCTTCACCTGGATCGGGATGACGCGGGGCCGGATCATGGCCGGCCTGTGGGGCTGGCTGGCGCTGACGCTCCTGGTCGAGGTGGGAGTGCTGCCCGGGATCGCGGACCTGGTCGTCCAGTCCGAGTTCTCGCACTACTTCATCGCCGGGATGGCGCTGTTCATGCTCTACCGGTTCGGGCTGGACTGGCAGATCGCGCTGCTGGTGCCGATCTGCCTGGGCAACGCGGTCTACCGGGCCATCGGGTACGCCGAGGCGGTCGGCGAGCGGTATTCGGTGACGTACTCGCCGGTGGTCATCACCGCCGTGGTCGTGGTGATCTTCCTGATCATGACGTTCGTGGCGCTGCGGGTCACGAACGTGCTGGCCCGGCCGTGGCTGGTGACCGCGGGGGCGCTCACGTACCCGCTGTACCTGCTGCACGCGCACGTCGGGTTCATCCTGTTCGCCCGCCTGGAGGGCATGGTCAACAAGTACGTGCTGCTCGTGGGGTTGATCGCGGTCATGCTGGGGGCGGCGTACCTGGTGCACCGGTTCGTGGAGCGGCCGCTCGCGCCCTGGCTCAAGCGGCTGCTGTCGAAGCGGCAGCCCGCGCACGCCGCGCCGCCGGTGGGGAGCCCGACCGGCTGACGTGACTTTCCTGACAACCCCTCGCCAGGTCGGGCGTAGGAGCCCCAGGTCTGGATACGATCCGCGCACGGACTGCGAGAGGGAGGCCGGATGGGTCTCAACGCCGAGCAGGAGTGGGCTCCCCCAGGGGTCGATCGGGAACGACCGAGCGTGGCCCGGGTGCACGACGCCCTCCTCGGCGGCGTGGAGAACTTCGCCTCCGACCGTTCCGTCGCGCGCAAGCTCAAGGCCGCGGTGCCGGAAGTCGTCGACCTCGTCTGGTGCAACCGCGCCTTCATCGGGCGGGTCGTCGACTACCTGATCCGCGAGACGGGCATCAGGCAGATCATCGACCTCGGCGCCGGGCTGCCCACGGTCGAGAACACCCATGAGGTCGCGCACTTCGCCGACCCCCGCTCCAGGGTCGTCTACGTGGACATCGACCCGATGGTGGAGCCGCACGCCAAGGCCATACTCAGCGGCAACCCGTACGCCGACGCCATCACCGCCGACGCTCGCGACGTGGACGCCGTGCTCGGCCACCCGTCCCTGCGCCGCCTGATCGACCTGTCGCAGCCCACCGCGATCCTGGCGGTCGGGCTGCTGCACCTGTTCTCCGACAAGGAGGACCCGCACGCGCTGATGCGGCGCTACATGGACGCGCTGACGCCGGGCAGCCACCTGGCCGCCTCCAACTTCCTGGCCTCGGACAACCCCAAGGCCAAGGCGCTGGAGGTGATGCTGCAGGCCACCATGGGCACCGGACACTTCCGTGACAGGGCCGCCATCGCGCGGTTCTTCGACGGGCTGGTGCTGGTGGAGCCGGGCGTGGTGCACTTCCCCGAATGGCATCCCGACGAGCGCATCCCCGGCCCGCTCACCTCCTGGGAAGAGGTGCTGCTGGGCGGGGTCGCGCGGAAACCGTGAGGCGGCCCGGGTCCGGCGCCCGATAGGGTGAGGCCCATGCCGCGACGTCTCATCTGCTCCCCGCCGCCGGCCCACTAGCGGGCGGCCTTTCCTGAGATTCCGGGTCTGACCGATCCGGGGGTGGTTGCTGCCCGCACACCGGGCCCATTCCGACCACTCCATCCGGAGAACTCCTGTCATGACCCATGTCTCCGCCCGGCGGGGCGCCGTTTACGTGTCCGTGGCCGCGACCGCCTGGGGCACCGGCGGCGCCGCCGGATCCCTGCTCTTCGAGACGGGCGGGCTCGGCCCCGTCGGCGTGTCCCTGTGGCGCTACCTCCTCGGCGCCGCCTTCCTCCTGCTCCTCGCCAACGGCCGCACCGCAGCCCGCTCCTCCGGCGCCGCCCGCGCGGCCGGAGGTCTCGGCGGGCACCTCAGCGGGCGCGTCCTGGTCGTCGGCGCCGGGATGGCCGTCTACCAGACCGCCTACTTCGCCGCCATCGCCCACTCCGGCGTGGCCGTGGCCACCGTGGTGACGATGGGCGCCACCCCCGTCTTCACCGCCCTGGGCAGCCGCTTCCTGCTCCGCGAGCGTCTCGGCCAGGTCGCCCTCGTCGCGCTGGCCGTCGCACTGGCCGGGCTCGTCCTGCTCACGGCCGAGACCGTTGCGCAGGCCCGCATGTCCTCCGTCGCCGGCATCGCCTTCGCCCTGGCCTCGGCCGCCGGGTACGCCGGGGTCACGCTCTACTCCCGGCGGCACCGGGACGGCGACCCGCAGGCCATGGCGATCGGCGGGTTCGTCGTCGGCGCGGCCTGCCTGGCGCCGTTCGCGCTGGCCGAAGGCGTGGTGCCGGAGGTGACCTGGACGTCCGTGGCGCTGCTGGTCTACCTGGGCGCGGTGCCGACCGCGCTGGCGTACGGGCTGTTCTTCCGCGCCCTGACCGCCCTGCGGGCCACCACGGTGTCGATCATCTCGCTCGGCGAGGCCGTCGGCGCCGCGCTGCTCGGCGTGGTCCTGTTCGGCGAGCGGCTCACCCCGCTCGCCTGGTCGGGGTGCGTGCTGCTGCTGGCCGCCGTCGCGGTACTCGCCGCACGTGCCGAAGCGGCGTGATGTGACGGCGTGGGCGGCCGGATGAGTTAAGGTCCGGTACGGCGACGCTTGCCGAATCGTCGCTCCGCTCCCCTCCTCTGGCAGCGGGAACGGTGTCGGCGATGCGTGCGTTGGAGGAACTGTGGCCTCGCTCAAGGGAATAATGAGGAACCTCCTGGATCGTCCGGGAGGCGTCCCGCTCACGCCCTATCAGAAGATCGTCAAGGCGGCGGACGCCAGGGCCGACCGCATCCGCGAGCTCGACAAGCTCCCGGCGCCGGACATGAGCGACCTCGCCGAGTTCTGTGCTGTCGCACGTGAGGCCGCCGACCGGACGTTGGGCCTGCGACCCTACGACGTGCAGCTGCTGGGGACGCTGGCCCTGCTCGACGGCAAGGTCGCCGAGATGGCCACCGGTGAGGGCAAGACCCTCTCCGGGGCCATGGCGGCGGCCGGCTACGCCCTGCAGGGCAAGCGCGTGCACGTCATCTCGGTCAACGACTACCTGGCGCGGCGCGACGCCGAGTGGATGGGCCCGTTCTACGAGGCGCTCGGCGTCAGCGTGGGCTGGATCGACCAGAACTCCTCGCCCGAGGAGCGGCGCGAGGCGTACGCGAAGAGCGTGACCTACGGGCCGGTCAGCGAGATCGGGTTCGACGTGCTGCGCGACCGCCTGCGCACCGACGCGGCCGAGATCATCGTGCCCGCGCCCGAGGTGGCGCTGATCGACGAGGCCGACTCGGTGCTGGTGGACGAGGCCCGCGTGCCACTGGTCATGGCCGGGGCCGCCGACCCGGGCAGCGCGGTGCCGGAGATGGCGGCGCTGGTCAGGCAGCTGGTCCGCGGCTACCACTACGAGATCGACGAGCAGGCGCGCAACGTCTACCTCACGCCCAAGGGCGCCGACAGCGTGGAGAACCTCCTGGGCGTCGAGCTCTACGACGAGCACGAGCCCGGCACGCTGATCGAGCTCAACCTGGCCCTGCACGCCCACGCGCTGCTGGCCCGCGACGTCGACTACATCGTGCGCGACGGCAAGGTGCAGCTCATCAACCCCTCGCGCGGCCGGGTGGCGCTGCTGCAGCGCTGGCCCAACGGCCTGCAGGCGGCCGTGGAGGCCAAGGAGGCGCTGCCGCCGAGCCAGAAGGGCGAGATCCTCGACTCGATCACCGTCCAGGGCCTCATCCGGCGATATCCGCACATCTGCGGCATGACCGGCACGGCCGTGGCCGTCAGCGAGCAGCTCGGCGAGTTCTACGGGCTCAAGGTCGCGGTGATCCCGCCCAACCGGCCGTGCGTGCGCACCGACGAGCCGGACCGCGTCTACCCGACCGTTCCCGACAAGGACGCGGCGCTGGTCGAGGAGATCCAGACGGTCCACGAGAGCGGCCGGCCCATCCTCATCGGCACGCTCGACGTCGCCGAGTCGGAGAACCTCGCCAAGCTGCTGCAGCGGCGCGGCCTGGAGCCGGTCGTGCTCAACGCCAAGAACGACGCGGAAGAGGCCGCGATCATCGCCCGGGCGGGCGAGCGCGACGCCATCACCGTCTCCACCCAGATGGCCGGGCGCGGCACCGACATCCGCCTCGGCGAGGGCGTGGCCGAGCTCGGGGGCCTCTACGTGATCGGCTCGGGCCGCCACGCCAGCAGCCGCCTGGACGACCAGCTCCGGGGCCGCGCCGGCCGCCAGGGCGACCCCGGCGGCTCGGTCTTCTTCGTCAGCATGAAGGATGATCTGATCACCCAGTTCGTCCCCGACGAGCGCCCGCCCGCCGCCGACGCCGACGGCCTGGTCCGCCACCGGCGCGGCGCCTACCTCGTCGGCCACGCCCAGCGCGTCGCCGAGGGCGTCAACCTGGAGATCCACCGCAACACGTGGCGCTACACCCGGCTGCTGGAGCACCAGCGCGAGCTCATCCTCGAATGGCGGGACAAGGTCCTGCACGGCGACGCCGCCGCCAAGGCCCTCGAGACCGCCGACCCGGAGCGCTGGGCGGCCATGCCGGAGGACACCAGGGACGAGACGGCCCGCCAGATCGTGCTGCACGCCATCGACCGCTGCTGGACCGAGCACCTGGCGTTCCTGACCGACCTGCGCGAGGGCATCCACCTGCGGGCGCTGGGGCGGATGAGCCCGATCGACGAGTTCCACCGGGAGGCGGTGGCGGAGTACAAATCGCTGCTGGCCGAGGTGGAACGGCGCTCGCTGGAGTCGTTCGAGGCCCCGGAGCCGGATCTGAAGCGGCCGACGGCGACCTGGACGTACCTCGTGCAGGACAACCCGTTCGGCACGGAGTGGGACCGCATCCTCAAGCGGGTCACCGCCGCGACCCGCCGCGGCTGATCAGCGGGCTGGGTCAGGGCCACTTGGGCTCGCCGCACGCCACGACGGGCCCGTCCAGCACGCCCAGCCTCTCCAGCAGCGTGATGAACGTGGTCGCGTACGGCGACTTGGCCGTCACGGCGGCCACCCGCGGCCAGTCCACCTGCTCCCGCAGCGCGCGCACCTGCGCCAGCAGCGCGCCGTAGTCGCAGGCGTGCTCCGACAGCGGCAGCAGCCAGGAGATGACCAGGTCGGTGGCCTCCAGCACGGGGACGATCACCGCCGACGCCTTCAGCGGCTCGGCCCGGTCGAGCAGCTCGTCGGTGATGGGCAGGTCGGACACCCGGAAGATGAGGTCCACCAGCCGCCCCTCGTCGTACGCCTTGACCAGCCAGTCCTCCGGCGGCTTGGCCGTCTGGAAACCCAGCCCGCGCAGCGCCTCCAACGCGGCGGGCACGTCGTGCTCGGTGAGGACGAAGTCCACGTCGTGCAGCGAAGGGGCCGCCCCCCGCGCGTACGCGGCGCATCCGCCGGCCAGCGCGAACTTGACCCCGGCGTCCTTGAGCCCCGAACTCGCGCGCTTGAGCGTGTCGAGGATGGCGTCGGTGACCGCGTGGCCGTGGCTACTCATGTGAACGGGCTACCCGAACGATGGTCGGCTAGACGTTGGATGCGAGGGCTTCCGGGTAGCGCCTGAAGCTATGACCGAAATCCTCGAGAAGACCGAACAGTCCTACGAAGGCGATCATGACCGGCCGCTGGGCGGTTACGCCGGGATTCTCAGCGCGTACGGCGGGACTGTCGGCGTGGCCGCCGTCGCGACGCTGCTGGCCGGGCGGCGGGTCCCCGACCATGTCGGGGTGATGGACCTGCTGCTGATGGCCGCGTGCACGCACAAGGTGTCGCGCCGCCTGGCCAAGGACCCCGTGACCAGCCCGCTGCGCGCGCCGTTCACGCAGTACGAAGGCCCCGGCGGCCCCTCTGAGGTGCAGGAGAAGCCGCGCGGGGCGCTGGGCGAGCTACTCGCCTGCCCGTTCTGCCTGGCGCAGTGGGTGGCCACCGGGTACGCCGCCGGCCTCGTGCTGGCTCCCCGCGTCACCCGGCTCGTGGGCGCGACCATGACGGCGGTGGCGATCTCGGACTGGCTGCAGCTCGCCTACGCGAAGCTGATGAAGTCGGCCGAGTAGTCCCCCGCTTACCGGACCCGTGGCAGGACCTCGCGCTCGTAGAAGTCGAAGAACGCGTCCTGCTCCGGGCCGATCTGGTTGACGTAGACCTCGTCGAATCCGGCGTCCACGTACTGCCGGATGGCGCGGGCGTGGACCTCGGGGTCGGGGCCGACCGGGCTGCCGTTCACGGCCTCGTCCTCGGTGACCGACTCGGCGAGCTGCCCGAAGTGTCGGGGCAGCGGCAGGATCTGGGAGGCCTCGCCCTTGATGCCCTGCGTGGGCCACAGGCGGTGCACGGTCTTGCGGGCCGAGCCCTCGTCGGCGGCGTAGCAGGCCTTGAGCCCGCCGAGCGCCGGCTTGCCGGTGCCGCCCGCCTCGCGGAAGGCCCGTACGGAGTCGGCGTCCGGCGCGGTGGAGACGTAACCGTCGGCCAGGCGGCCGGCCAGCTCCGTCGACTTCCGGCCCAGCCCCGACATGAGGATGGGCGCCGGCTCCTCCGGCAGCGTGTAGAGCCGGGCGGTGTCCACCTGGTAGTGGCGGCCCCGGTGGGTCACCAGCTTGCCGGTGAACAGCTCCCGCATCAGCTCGACGGCCTCCTCCAGCATCTCCAGCCGCTCGCTGAGCGGGGGCCAGCGGGACTCGATCACGTGCTCGTTGAGCGCCTCGCCGGTGCCCACGCCGAGCCGGAAGCGGCCGCCGGTCAGCGCCGCCGTGGTGGCCGTGGCCTGGGCGATGACCACCGGATGGGTACGGATGAGGGGGCACGTCACGGCGGTGGTGATGGGCAGGGACGTGGCCTCGGCCAGCGCGCCGATCACGGACCAGACGAACGGGGACTGCCCCTGCTCGTCCAGCCAGGGATGGAAGTGGTCGGAGATCCAGAGGGCCTCGAAGCCGGCGCGCTCGGCGGCCTTGGCCTGGCGTACCAGCTCTTTCGGGCCGTGTTCCTCGCACGACAGGAAATAACCGAAGGTCGTCATAACTTTTCCCCTGCCCGCCGCCCCAGGGGGAAACATGTTAAGCGGTCGTTCCTGAGGGCAGTTGCAGGCCCATGGCTACTTTGCTCTGGATCATCGCGGTTATTCTCGTCATCTCCGGGATCTACGTGATCCTGGCCAGGCGCGACCTGCTCTGGGGGATCGTTCTCATCGTCCTCGGATTCCTGGTCGGCCCGGGCGGGGTCAGCATCTTCAATGTCTAGGGGGACCATTCACCCGGTTCCCCACCCGTTTCGCCGCCGGGCCGATCCCCGAGAACGGTCCGGCGGTGCACTAGTTTTGTCGAAATATCAGTAGTGGCGCCCCTCCATTCCCCTTCCGAGGGAATGAGGAGCGAGTGAGCCAATATCCGCCGTTCAGCCGCTACGAGACCGGGGCTGCCTCGGCGAGAGTCCGTGACCAGCTCCAGCGGCTGCGTCGTCAGATGCGCGACCAGGCCATCCTGGACGAGGCCACCGCCCGCCTCGCGACCGAGCTGAACATCCGCCCGGTTGAGGCGGCCGAGCAGCTCGCCAGGATGGCCCGGCACAGCGGGCTGGCCCCGATCGAGGTCGCCCGGGGCATCGAGCGCCCGTCAGAGGAGGCCGGTGGCCCGCTCGACGTGCCCGTCTGGGTGCGCGGCATGCTGGAGGCCGTCCACGCCTCCGCCCTCTACCTCACCCCTGTCCACGACGCCACGGGCCGCGTCGTGGACTTCCTGATCCTCGCGGCCAACCGGCACGCCAGGACCGTGGCCGGCCGTACGGCCGCGGAGCTGGCGGGGCAGCGGCTCATGGCGGCGAGCCCGGGGGTGGCCGGCTCCGGTCTGCTCGACGACTACATCGCGGTCTACGAGAGCGGCGAGCCCGTGCACCGGGAGGCGCTGGAGTTCGTGGAGGTGCTGGACCACCTGCTCTGGCCGGCCACGCTCAGCGTGCGCGCGGCCCGGGTGGATGACGGGCTGCTGGTGAGCTGGCGGCCCCTCGACGACGAGGAGTTGCTCGTCGCCGGCTGGGAACGCGCCCAGCGCCTGGCCGAGCTGGGCTGGGGCGAGTGGAACCTGGCCACGGAGCGCACGCTGTGGACGCCGCAGATGTACGAGATGCTCGGCCGCGACCGCTCCGACGGGCCCATGTCGCTGGAGGAGCTGCCGGCCTCGGTGGTGCCCGACGACCTGCCGATCGTCGAGGAGCACCTTCGCTCGCTGCTGGAACACCGGGAGGCGGTCGAGAACGAGTTCAGGATCCAGCACCGGCACGGCGTGCGGCACCTCTGCGTGTACGGCGAGCCGATCCTCGACACCGACGGCGTGCCGGTCAAGGTGCGCTTCCTGGTCCAGGACGTGACCAGGAACCGGCGCAGGGAGCGGGCCCTGGCCGTGGCGCACGAGGCGCTCTCGCAGCGCCGGCGGGCCGAGGAGGAGCACGACGTCACCGTCCGGCTGCAGGACACGATCCTGCCGTTCCGCCGCGGGCTCATCCAGATGCCGGGGCTGACCATCGGGGTGCGCTACCTGCCCGGCGAGGAGCTCGTCCGGCTGGGCGGCGACTGGTTCAAGGCCCGCCACCTGCCCGACGGCAGGGTGCTGCTGGCGATCGGGGACGCGATGGGGCACGGGCTGACGGCGGCCAGCCTCATGATCCAGATGCGTGCGGGCCTGGCCGGCCTGGCCTACACGGGGGCGTCCGCGGACCAGCTCGCCACCTGGCTGAACGACCTCATCGTGCACTCCGGCCAGGGCGTCACCGTGACCGGCACCGCGATCATCGGCCACTTCGACCCGGAGGAGCGCACGTACCGCTGGACGAACGCCGGCCATCCGGCTCCTGTGCTGATCAGGGACGGCCGGGCGCGGCTGCTGGACCCGGCGCCGGGGCTCATGCTGGGGGCCTTCGACGTCACCGAGTACGACCTGACCACCACCCGGCTGGAGCCCGGCGACTTCCTCATCCTCTACACCGACGGGATCGTCGAGCGGCGCGGGCAGGACATGGCGGCCCGGATGGACGCGCTGATCCAGGCCGCTCACTTCTGCTGCGGCGACGATCCGGAGGAAGTGATCGCCTGCCTGCTCAAGCGCCTGGGGGGCGAGGCGGCCGAGGACGACGTGTGCGTCCTCGCCGTACGGGTGCTCTAGCCGCCCTCGCTGGTGGGGGGATGGTCAGCCGCCCTCGCTGCGGTAGCCGTCCTCGCACTCGAGGCAGTAGACGGCGTAGGCCTTGCCGAGCACCGGCAGCGCGACGTTACGCACCCTGATGCCGCCCGGCGTCATGCCCTTCTCGCTGCCCTTGTGCGCGTGCCCGTGCAGGATCAGGTCGGCCCCGGCCGTGTCGACCGCCTCGGCCAGCAGGTAGCTGCCGAGGAAGGGGTAGATCTCGTGCGGCTCGCCCTCCAGCGTCTCCTTGATCGGGGAGTAGTGCGAGAGCACGATGCGCTCGTCGGCCACGATCTCCTTCAGCGCGACCTTCCACGCCTCGGCGATGTAGCGCGTGTGGGAGACGAAGTTCTTGATCTCGCGCTCGCCGAACTCGCTCGCGCACTTGCCCGCGTACCCGCCGCCGAATCCCTTCCCGCCGACGACGCCCAGCTTCTTGTCACCGCACTGCACCACGACGCCGTCGTCGTCGAGCACGATGACGCCGGCGTCGCGCAGCTCGGCGGCGATCTCGTACTGCAGGTCGGAGTGGTAGTCGTGGTTGCCGAGCACCGCGACCACCGGTATCGGCAGGCCGCGCAGCTCGTCGGCCACCACCCGGCCCTCCTCCAGTGTGCCGTGCCGGGTCAGGTCTCCCGCCAGCATGAACACGTCCGCGCGGTCCTCGATGCCCTCGAGCCTCTTCCTGTACTGGCCTTTGACGTCCTCGCCCAGGTGAATGTCACCCACGGCCGCTATGCGAAGGTCAGTCAAGATGCTCATCCTCCCCTGGCTCGGTGAGGTCCACCACGTTGATCTCGTTGTGCACGTGGAGCTCGGGCGCGGCCTCGTGCGCCACCTGGCCGAGCCGCTCGCGCTGCTCGGGACCGCTCACCTGACCGCGTAGGAACAGCTGGTCGCCTCTTATGTCGACGCGGATTCCGAGCTCGTGCGTGCGTCCGTCCTCGGCCAGCGCCTGCTGGACACGGGCCGCGACGTACTGCGGAGCTTCCATCGCTCGCCTCCTTCTTCTGTCGGCGCATGCCCGGCTATGAACAGCTCAAACGGCACGTATCAGCTCAATGACCGCGCGTTCCACCGGGCCCGCCGTGGCGAGCTGCCCGAAGTCGGCGTCCGCTCCCAGCTCGGTCAGCGCCGCCGCGATGGTCCTGTCCTGGTCGTACGCCTCCACCACGCGCGGGTCCACGTACGACGCCCTGGCCACGGTCGGCGTGTTGCCCAGGTATTCGGCGACCTCGCGCATCACCCGGGTGACGGCCCGCTGCTTGCTCGTCCGCCCCGCGTGCCGGGCCGGCCGGGACACCGCCAGTCCCACGGCCGCCAGGACGGTGGCGTGCCAGGTGCGGAAGTCCTTGGCGGTGACCTCGTACCCGATGATCTCGCGCAGGTACTCGTTGATGTCCTCGCTCCTGATGTCGCTCCACCCGCCCTCGTGCCGGTAACGCAGCAGCTCGCCCTGCTCGCCCAGCGCCTTGAGCGCCCTCAGCACCTTGCACGCCCCCGGATCGGCCACCTCGACCTCGCGGGCCACGTCGCCCTTGGCCTGGTAGGAGCAGGTGACGATACCGCTGGCGCAGGTCACGTGCTCCATCCTGAGCGTGGCCAGCCCGTAGGTGTCGTAGCTCTCGCCGCCGATGCGGAAGAAGCCGATGTCGAGCAGCCGGGCGGCGGCGGCCAGCACCCGCTGCCGGGTCAGCCCGCGCCCCTTGAGCTGGTCGTCCACGGCCTTCCTGAACGCGGGCAGCCGCTCGGCCACCTCCAGCACCCGGTCGAACTTGGCCCGGTCCTGCTGCTCGCGCCACACGTCGTGGTAGCGGTACTGCCGCCGCCCCGCGGTGTCCGTCCCCACGGCCTGCAGGTGTCCGTCGGGCGACGTGCAGATCCACACGTCCTGCCAGGCCGGCGGGATGGCCAGCGCCTTGATCCGCGCGAGCGTGGCGGGGTCGCGCACCGGGCGGCCGTCGGGCCCGGTGTAGCTGAAGCCGCGCCCGCGCCGGCGGCGCGCGATGCCGGGCTCGCTCTGGTCGCTCGGGCGCAGGTCGGCGTAGGAATCTCCGGCCGGCGACGCCGCGTGGGGATCTGGCTCGGGCACGGAGGGGCGCTACCCAGGACGTTAGGCAACAAACGGGACGGGCAGGTGAGCGGCATGGTTGACAAAGGAGAATGGCACGAGGAGCGGGACCGCAAGGGCCATGCGATGGTGCCCGCCACCCCGCGCGATGTGGTGCACATCAGGGTGGGGTCGTTCATCCTGGTGTTCCTGTTCGCGTTCACGGTGCTGGGGATCATCACCGGGGCGCACGTCATGGCGGGCATCGCCGTCGTGCTGGCCATCGCCACGATCGTCGACATCACACTGGCCGTACGCCGCCAGAAGCGGCGCCACGACGGAGAGGCGGGCTGATCTCGGCATGGCACCACTTCGAGGGCGGGTAGTCGTGGTGACAGGAGCGAGCGGCGGGGTCGGGCGCGCGGTCGCCCGCGAGCTGGGCGCGCGGGGTGCCAGAGTGGCCCTGATCGCCCGGGGCACGACCGGCCTGGGCGCCGCCGCCGTGGACGTCGGTACGGAGGGCGGGACCGGCCAGGTCTACGAGGCCGACGTGGCCGACTACGAGCAGGTACGGCACGCGGCCGAGCGCATCGAGACGGAGATGGGCCCGATATCCGTCTGGATAAACACCGCCTTCTCCTCCGTGTTCGCGAAATTCACCGACATATCCCCAGACGAGTACGAACGCACCACCGCCGTCACCTACCTGGGCTACGTCTGGGGCACGAAGGTGGCCCTGGACCTCATGCGCCCGCGCAACGCCGGCGCGATCGTCCAGACGGGCTCGGCCCTGTCACACCGCGGCATCCCGCTGCAGTCGGCCTACTGCGGGGCCAAACACGCGATCAAGGGCTTCTCCGAGTCGGTCCGCACGGAGCTCATGGCCGACGGCAGCAACGTCCAGGTCACCCTCGTGCAGCTCCCGGCGGTCAACACCCCGCAGTTCGACTGGGTCCTGTCCAAGCTCCGCCGGCACCCCCAGCCCGTTCCCCCGATCTACCAGCCCGAGGTGGCGGCCAGGGCCATCGTGTACGCCGCCGAGCACCCGGAGCGCAAGGAGTACTGGGTGGGCATCAGCACGGCGGCCACCCTCCTGGCCCAGCGCGTGGCCCCGGCCCTGGTGGACCGCTACCTGGCCAGGACCGGCGTGCAGTCCCAGCTCACGGACGAGAAGGAGCCCAGCGGCGTGTCCAACCTGTGGGAGCCGGCCGACGAGTCCGAGGACTACGGCGCCCACGGCTCGTTCGACCACCGCTCGCACGCCCGCAGCCCCCAGCTCTGGCTCTCCCAGCACCGCCGTCCGGTCCTGCTGTCGCTGGCCGGGGGCGTGGCGGCGGCCGGCATCGCCGCCCTGCGCCGCCTCAGGCGCTCCTGACCCCCCTTCTCCCGGGGCGCCCGCGCCGAGTTAAGCGCGGGCGTCGGGGTAGGCGGGGCAGAAACCGTCTCGAGGAGGTCATGATGCCTGAACGCGATCTTCAGTACCTGGCCGAACTGGCGGCGCAGTTGCGCGTCGATTCCGTACGTGCCGCCGCCGAGGCCGGTTCCGGCCATCCGACCTCGTCCATGTCCGCCGCCGACCTGATGGCGGTGCTGTTCGCCTGCCACCTCCGCTACGACTTCGACGACCCCGACAACCCCGCCAACGACCACCTGATCTTCTCCAAGGGGCACGCCTCTCCCCTGCTCTACTCCCTCTACAAGGCGGCCGGCGTGATCAGCGACGAGGAGTTGCTGTCGTTCCGGCGAAGAGGCAGCCGTCTGGAGGGCCATCCCACGCCCCGGCTGCCCTGGGTGGACGTGGCCACGGGTTCGCTGGGGCAGGGACTGCCGGTCGGGGTGGGGGTGGCGATGGCCGGGCGGCTGGAGCGGGTCCCGTACCGGGTCTGGGTGTTGTGCGGTGACAGCGAGCTGGCCGAGGGGTCCATCTGGGAAGCCGCCGAGCACGCGGGCGACGAGGGGCTGGCCAACCTGACGGCGATCGTGGACGTCAACCGGCTCGGGCAGCGGGGGCCCACCCGGCACGGATGGGACACGGGGGCCTACGCGCGCAGGTTCGGGGCGTTCGGCTGGCACACGATCGAGATCGACGGGCACGATCCCGGGCAGATCGACTACGCGCTCAGCGACGCCCGCAACACGCGCCGGCGGCCGACCGTGATCCTGGCCAAGACCCGCAAGGGCGAAGGGGTGCTCGAGGTCGAGAACCGCGAGGGCGCCCACGGCAAGGCGCTCAAGGATCCGGACAAGGCCGTGGAGGAGCTGGGCGGGGCCCGGACCGTGCGGGTCGAGGTGCACGGGCCCGAGCAGGGGTCCGCGCCGTACCGGTTCGAGAGCAACGGGATGGAGCTGCCCTCCTACCCGGTGGGCGAGAAGGTCGCGACGCGCACGGCGTACGGGGAGGCGCTGGCGGCGCTCGGCGCCGCCCGGGGGGACGTCGTGGCGCTGGACGGCGAGGTGGCGGACTCGACGAAGACCGAGACGTTCGGCAAGGAGTTCCCCGAGCGGTTCTTCGAGATGTACATCGCCGAGCAGCAGCTCGTGGCGGCCGCCATCGGGCTGCAGGTGCGGGGCTGGAAGCCGTTCGCGGCCACGTTCGCGGCGTTCCTGACCCGGGCGCACGACTTCATCAGGATGGCCGGCGTGAGCCGGGCCTCCATCCGGCTGGTCGGCTCGCACGCCGGGGTGGCGATCGGCGAGGACGGCCCGTCGCAGATGGGCCTGGAGGACCTGGCCATGTTGCGGACCGTGCACGGCAGCACCGTGCTCTACCCGTGCGACGCCAACCAGACGGCCGCCCTGATCGCCGAGATGGCCGACCTGGAGGGTGTGTCGTACCTGCGGACCACGCGGGGGGACACGCCGGTGATCTACCAGCCGGGTGAGCGGTTCACGGTGGGCGGGTCGCGGGTGCTGCGGCACACGCCCGGCGACCGGGCCACGATCGTGGCCGCCGGCGTGACCGTGCACGAGGCGCTGGCCGCGGCCGACGAGCTGCACGAGTCCGGGATCCCGGTGGGGGTGATCGACCTGTACTCGATCAAGCCCGTCGACACGGCCGTGCTGGTCGAGGCGGCCACCACCACGGGCAACCTCATCACGGTCGAGGACCACCGGATCGAGGGCGGGCTGGGCGACGCGGTGATGGACGCGGTGAGCGAGCTGGGGCCGCGGGTGGTGAAGCTGGCCGTGACGGGGCTGCCCGGTTCGGCGACCCCCGAGGAGCAGCTCGCCGACGCCCGCATCGACCGCGCCGCCATCGCCGAGGCCGTCAAGCGGCTGCTGTGACTTCCCCCGCGGTGACTCCCCCTGCGGTGACTCCCCCTGCGGTGACTTCCCCTGTGACTTCCCCTGTGATTTCCGCGGAAGTGACGTCGGGCGGGCATGGATGAGGGCCGACGAAGCTCGCCGGCCCTCTGATCAGCGCGACGGTCCGCGCCATGGTCCCTGCCACGGTTCGCGCGGCGGGCCGCGCGACGGTCAGCGGGACTTCGCCGTGGCCTTCCTGTTCGCCTTCTTGATGGCACCCACCAGCTCCTGCTTGGTCATCTTCGACCGGCCGCGCACGCCGAGCTTGGCGGCCACGCCCTGCAGGTGTTCCTTGCTGGCGTTGGCGTCCACGCCCTCGGCCGTCCGGCCGGAACGGTCGGTCGCGCCCTTGTCCGAGGGCCCCTTCTGCGCCTTCGGCTCCCAGTGGTCGCCTACCTTCTCGAAGGAGTGCTTGAGCGCGGCGAACGCGGTCATGTGCGCGCGCCGCCCCTCGCCGTACTCCTTGACGGCCGAGTCGTGCGCCTTGATCCACGTGTTCTGCGCCTTCTTGGGCGAACGCTTGATGGTCGACGGCAGCTCTTCAACGGCTGGCATGTCGATTCACCTCCTACAGCGGTGGTTCGTCGTAGTGGCGGCGCTCCTCGTACACGGCGGTCCGGCGGGTCTCAGGCTCCTCGTAGACCTCGTGGCGGTGGACCGGCTCGTCGATGGGGCCGACCGCCCTGCGGGTGACGCTGATCCTGTATATGCCGAACAGGAGTCCGGCCAGACCACCCAGCATGAGGATGACGCCCACTACGTTGATGTCGAGACCGGCGAGGTCGAACTCGACGGCCCAGGTGAGGATCGCACCGAGCATGATGAGGATGATGCTTCCGGCGATGGTCATCAGATTTACCTCCTTGACACGAAGGAACCTCTATCCACATGTCGAAAAACAAACCAGTCGTGATGATCGGGCTCATGGGCTCCGGCAAGACGACCTCCGGCCGGCTGATCGCCGAGGCCCTCGGGCTGCCGTTCACCGACAGCGACCAGTACCTCGAGGAGAGGCACGGCGGCACCTCCGCGCCGATCGCCGCCAAGGAGGGAAAGGAGGCGCTGCACCGGTACGAGGCCGAGCACGTGCTGGACGGGCTGGCGGGCGAGCCGAAGGTGATCGCGGCGGCGGCCAGCACGGTGGAGAGCCCTCAGGTGCGCGAGGCGCTGCGCGCCGCGTTCGTGGTCTGGGTGGACGCGGCCGACGAGGTGCTGGCCGAGCGGATGCGCACCAGCACGCACCGCCCGGAGTACGCCCCGGCGGCGATGCGGGCCCGCCGCGAGCCGTACTTCCGGGCGGTGGCGGACCTGGTCTGCGACGTCGGCGTGATGAGCCCCGAGCAGGTGCGGGACGCGGTGCTGCGGAAAATGGGTTTGCCCGAGGTTGATCGCGACTGATAGCCAGAGGGGATGTTCGCCGAGAAACCCACCCTGAAGGGTGAGCGCGTGACGCTGTGCCCGGTCGGCCCCGAGCACATCGCGGGCCTCATCGAGCTGGTCTCCGACCCGGAGGTGCACCGGTTGACCGGCTCGCACGGGGAGTTCGACGAGGCGCGGCTGCGCCGGTGGTACGCCACCCGCGGCGACCACGCCGACCGCCTCGACCTGGCGATCATGGCGGACGGCGAGTTCGTCGGCGAGATCGTGCTCAACGAGCTCGACGCCGGCAACCTGTCCTGCAACCTGCGCATCGCGCTGATCGGCCCCCGGGCCTTCGGCAAGGGTTACGGCACCGAGGCGATCGAGCTGCTCCTCGACCACGCCTTCGGCACGACGCCGCTGCACCGGATCCGGCTGGGCGTCTACGCCTTCAACGACCGGGCGCGGCACGTCTACAAGAAGGTCGGCTTCGTCGAGGAGGGCGTCGAGCGCGACGCGCTGCTGTGGGACGGCGAGTGGCACGACGCCGTGCTCATGGCCGTGCTCCGGCCGGACTGGCAGGCGAGATCCCGGAGCCTGGCATAATGATCATGACACATGGGTCCCCCGAGGCGCGCGGGGGACCTGTGGCGTCATTCCGGACAACCAATGGGCGGTGTCGTGCATCTAAGCATCAGTGACGATGCGCTTGGTGCCCGGTGACCCCGAGAGGCTCGGCGGCTACTGGCTGTCGGCCAGGCTCGGCGCGGGCGGGCGCGGCATCGTCTACGACGCCTACGACGACGAGGGGCGAAGGTTCGCCGTCACCGTGCCGCGGGGCGAGGTCGGGCGCCGGTTCGAGCGGGTGACCTGCCGCCACCTGGCGGAGGTGGTCGCCGTCGGGTCAGACGAGGGCGTCCCCTACGTGGTGAGCGAGTTCGTGAACGGGCCCGACCTGCGGCAGGCGGTCGAGCTGAACGGGCCGTACGCGGGTGACGAGCTGGTCGCGCTGGCCGGGGCGCTGGCGGTCGCGCTGGCCGCGTTGCACGAGGCCAAGCTGACCCATCGGGGGCTCAACCCGGAGAGCGTGCTGCTGGCCGACGACGGGCCCAAGGTGATCGAGCTGGGGCTGCCGGCCGCCGCACCGGTGGGCGGGACGTGCACGTACCTGGCTCCCGAGGTCCTGACCGGGCAGGCCGCCGAGGCGGCGGCCGACGTGTTCGCGTGGGGCGCGGTGGTGCTGTTCGCGGCCACCGGGCGCGATCCGTTCCGCGGTGACAGCCTCGGCGGGATCATGCACCGCCTGCTGACCGTCGACCCCGATCTGAGCTGCCTGCCGGACCCGCTGTGCGAGCTGGTGGGGCGGGCGCTGGCCAAGGATCCCGCCGACCGGCCCGCGGCGGCCGAGCTGCTGGTCGAGAGCGAGGCCGGGCTGCGGCCGCCCGAGGCGTACACGCGGACGCGGTCGCTCGGCGAGGTGGCCGAGGCGGCCTACCTCTCCCTCACGCCCCGCCAGCAGGAGGAGGTGCCGGGGCTGCTGCTGCGCCTGCTCGACGGCGACAGCCCGCACGACGAGGGCGACGTGCTCGGCCCGCTCATGGAGGCCGGCCTGCTGGTACGCCGCAGCGTACGCGTGCCACCCGCCGAGACCGCCGTGGGCAAGCTCGTGGCCGTCAGCGACAACCGGGTGGCCCCGGCCAGCGCCGCGCTCTACCGCGCCTGGCCCCGGCTGCGCGGCTGGGTGGCCGACGAGCGCGAGGGCATGCCGGTGCACCGGCGCATCCGCGAGGCCGCCCGGCACTGGTCGGAGCACCGGCGCGGCCGGAGCCACCTCTTCCGGGGGCGGGAGCTGGACACGGCGCTCGGCTGGGCCGCGACCAAGCGCCGCCACGTACGTCTCAACCAGCTCGAACGCGACTTCCTCAACGACAGCGTGGCCCTGTCCAAGCAGCGCAGGAAGCTCCTGATCCCCTCGCTGGCGACGGTGGCGGGCGTGCTGGCGGTCGCGGTGACGATGACGGTCGTGTCCGTGCACGGTCAGAACGACCTGCGCGGCCGGCTGATCGACGCCGACGCCCGCGCCGTGGCCGCCAGGGCGGAGGCGATGCGGACGTCCGATCCGCGCACGGCGATGCGGCTGAGCGTGGCCGCCTGGCGGATGTCGCCGGTGTTCGAGGCGCGGGCGGCGTTGCAGGCGTCGCTGGTGCAGCCGGAGCTGGGGGTGTTCACCGACCCCGGGGCGGACGCGCGGGCGCGTTACCTGCTGCGCGGGGACGAGCTGGTCCGGTGGGACACCGGCTCCGTCACCGTGTGGGACGTGGCCGGGGGGCGGCGGGTGGCGTCGTACGCGCTGCCCGCGGGGAGCACGGCGCTGAGCGACGACGGCCGCTACGCCGAGCTGACCGCCGGCCGGACGTTCGACGTGACCACCGGGCGGGCCCCCGCCGAGACCGTCTACGCGATCAGCCGGGGGAACCGGACCCGGGTCTACCGGGGCACGCGGGTGCTGTTCGACGTGACCGACCGGAAGGTGGCCCTCTCCCCCGACGGGACCCGGGCGGCCCTCTCCGGCCTGAACGGGCGGGTCGAGCTCTGGGAGCTGGTGCCGCGCCGGGTCAGGACGGGGGTCGTGCAGGTCGAGCCGCTCACGGGAGCGGACGCGGCGGCGCCCGCCCTGGCGTTCAGCCCCGACGGGGCCACGCTGGCGGTGGCGGGGCGCGACGGGGTCACGCTCGTGGGCCCCAGGGACGCGGCCCGTACGGGACGGGCGAACACCCTCCACGCCCCAGCCCCGTCCGGCACGCCCGCTCCCCCCGGCACGAACGACGTGCTGGCCAGCGCCCTCCCGGCACCACCACCCGACACGGCGGCCCGGCCGACCGCGTCCCAGAACCCTGGCGCCACCGCCGCCCCCCAGGCCCCGGACACCACCACGGGTGCGCCGCCGAGCTCCGGGGTGGTCGCCATGCCGACCCCGGGAGCGTCCCAGGGCCCGCGCGCGACCGCACCGCAGACCGCCGACACCTGGGTGCCCGCCACCACCGGCTCAGATCGTGTGCGGACCTTCCGCGTGAAGGGCGGCCCGTCCGCCGACGCGGGACCACCGGAGACGCGCACCACCATCGCGGACACCCGCGACCCCGCCCCCACGGCCGGGCGAACCCGCCCGACCGGCACCACGGGGACGACCCGCCCCGACGGCCGCGCCACCGGACCCGACAGCGCCACCACCGGAACGGCCCGGTCGGGTTCCCGAGACCCCGGGACGACGACCGCGACCCCGGACACCCGCCCGACCGCGGCGGACAGCCGCACAACCGGAGACGCCAGCCACCCGACCTCGGCGGACAGCCGCACGACCGGGCCCGACAGCGGTGCGACCGGAGTCGACAGCGGTGCGACCGGAGTCGACGGGCGGGCCACCGGGGCCGACAGCGCCACCCGGGCCGACGGCAGCGGGATCGGGGCGGTCAGCGGGAAGACGCGGGAGCCGCAGGTGGGGCGGCTGGGCAGTGGCGATCCGGAGGCAGGCCGGTCTCAAGGGCGCGACCCCGGGGAGCCGAAGGACCGGGCATGGGGCGTGGAGGTGGTGGACGGGCTGGAGGCCACCCCGGGCTCGTCGGCCGGCCCGCTCGTCTTCAGCCCCGACGGCCACCTGCTCGCCCTCCCCGGCGACGGCGAGGTACGGGTCTGGAACGTGGCCGAGCGCCGCCTGGCAGGCTCCTACCCCCTGAAGGACCCCGGCCACGGCCTGGCGTTCTCCGCCGACGGCCACTCCCTCCGCTACCTCAGCGGCATCGGCTCGGTGGTCTCGCTCGACGTCGCCGGCCTGCCGGTCCCGTCCGACGACGGCCACATCGCGGCCTTCTCCGGCAACGGGCGCGTCGCGGCCAAGGAGGTCGGCAACACCATCGAGCTCACCGACACCGAGGAGCGCAGGAAGCTGGGGCGCGTCACCGCCGCCGGCGACCTGGCCTTCGACGCGGCGGGCCGGCTGCTGGCCGTGGCGGGCGACCCGGTGACCGTGTGGGAGGTGACCGGCGGCAGGCAGGTGACCACCATCGAGGCGGGCGGCGACGTACCGGCCGTGGCTCTCTCCCCTGACGGCGGCACGGTGGCCACCGCGCGTGGCCACACCCTGGAGACGTGGGACGTGCGCACGGGGCGGCGGATCAAGGTGTATGAGGGCGCGGGCGACCTGGCGCTGGCCTTCAGCCCGGACGGCTCGACGCTGGCGGCCGGCGCCAAGCTGCTCGACCTGCGTACCGGCCAGGTCACCCCGCTGGTCCTGGCGGCCAGGGCCGGCGACGGGGCGGCCGCGACCGCGCTGGCCTTCTCGCCGGACGGGCGCAGGCTGGCGTTCGGGCTGGAGGGCGGCCGGGTGCTGCTGTGGGACGTACGCGAGCGCGTGCCGCTGGGCACGATCGAGACCGGCACGGCCCCGGTGGACGAGCTGCGCTTCTCCCCGGACGGCGGCCTGCTGGCCATCGACGCCACCCGTACCTCGCTGTGGGACACCAGGTCGCTGCGCGAGGTCGGCCAGGTGGGTTCGTGGGCCGCCGGGCCGGCCTTCAGCCAGGACGGCCGGCGGTTGCGCGGCGTGGCGCTCGACGGCACCGTACGCGAGATCGCGGTCGATCCCGCGCTGACCGCGCAGGAGGTGTGCGCCAGGGCGGGCGGCCAGCTGAGCAGGGCGGAGTGGTCGCGGCTGATCCCGGAGAGCGGCTACCAGGACGTCTGCTGACAGGCGGGGCCCCTAGCTGTCCGGGTAGAGCTTGAGCACCTTGCCCTGCGGGCTGGCCACCAGGTAGCCGCCCCGGTGGTAGTCGTCGGAGACGTAGACCAGGAGCACCTGCCGCGTCGAGGCGAACGAGTAGTCGGGGTCCACGATGACGTAGCGCGAGGTGGGCTTGGGCACGCCGAGGTCCTTGTTCGCCTTCTTGATCAGCGCGGGGAGGGCGTCCCAGTTGAACTTGGCCAGGTCCACCAGCGGCGTGTCCACCTTGCCGCCGGTCCGCGAGCCGGAGACCGCGCCGTCGCGGTAGTCGTAGCTGTCGTAGAGCTCCGGGTCTCGCTTGAGCGGGGCGTCGATGGAGGCGTAGGTCGGGTACACCGTCATCTTGACGATCTTGGTGCCGCCGATGGCCGGCTTCATCTTGGCGATCATGCTCCGGATCCCGGCGGGGGTGTGCAGGTTCTCCTCGGCGGGTTCCTCGGTGTCGTCCGTGGGTTCGCCGGTGGCGGAGGCGCGCGGGGTCCCCGTGGCGGCGGGCACGTCGGTCAGCGTCAGCCGGTTGGCCTGGGGCTCGCCGCCGTCGTCCCCGGAGGGGGGAAGCAGCCGCCACACCAGCACACCCGCCACCACGACCGCCGAGAGGGACACGGCCAGCCCCGCTCCCCTGACGCCCTTGCGCCGGGAGCGGCGGGTGTTGAGGGTGCCCGCATGCGAGACCGGCTCCTTGCCCCACGAGGGCGCTCCCCCGTAGCCGGGCGGCACCGTGTGCCCGGCGGCCGGCTGCCCGGGGTGCCACGGCTGCCCGCCGTACCCCTGCTGCCCGCCATGCCCCGGTGGCACGGTGTGCGCAGGCGGCACCGGCCCGGACGGCCCGGACCCGCTCGGACCCGCGCCCATCGGCCCGGACCCGACCGCGCCCGGCCCCATCTGCGCGGAGCCCATCGGCCCGGAGCCGACGGGGCCCGGACCCATCGGCCCGGAGCCCATCGGGCCCGGCGCCATGTGCGGTGGGGGCGGGGTCATCGCGGGGCCGGGCGCGTACGGCCCCGCCTGGGGCATCGGGGGCGTGACGGCCCCCGGTTCGCCGGCCGCCGCCAGCATCCGGTCCAGGGTCTCGGCGTCCGGCCTGACCGCCGGGTCCTTCGCGAGCAGGGCCGACAGCACGGGGCCGAGCGGCCCGGCGTGCTCCGGCGGCGGCACCTCCTGGTTGAGCACGGCCGCCAGCGTCGCCAGCGTGGTGCTCCGGCGCAGCGGGTGCCGCCCCTCCACCGCCACGTACAACATCATGCCCAGCGACCACAGGTCGGAGGCCGGGTCGCCTTCGACGCCGTTGATGCGCTCGGGCGCCATGTACTCGGGCGAGCCGATGAACGACCCGGTGGCCGTGAGGCTCGTGGACTCGCGTACGGCGGCGATGCCGAAGTCGGTCAGCACCGACCGGCCGTCCTCGCGCAGCAGGACGTTGGCGGGTTTGACGTCACGGTGCTGGATGCCGACCGCGTGCGCCGCCCGTAACGCGGACAGGACCTCACGGCCGAGCCGGGCCGCCTCCGTGGGGGTCATGGGGCCGCGCTGGATGCGGTCCTGCAGCGAGCCGCCGGTGACCAGCTCCATGACGATCCACGGGTAGCCCTGCTCGCCCGGGTCCACGATGTGGTGGATCGTGGCCACGTGCGGATGGTTCAGCCGGGCCAGGGCGCGGGCCTCGCGCAGCACCCTGGCCCGCAACTCGCGCGCCCCGGCCGGGTCCTGCTCGTCCATCGAAGGGTCCGGCGGGCGTACTTCCTTGAGCGCGACCTCGCGGTGCAGGGCCACGTCCCAGGCCCGCCACACCAGGCCCATGCCCCCGCCACCGAGCCGCTCCGCGAGCTCGAAGCGGCCGTCGATCACCCGTTTGTGCATGCAGAGCAGCGTAGGGCCGATCCGGGGCCCCCGTCATCAGAGCATCGATCAGGCGATGGTGGCGAGTTCCTCGACCGCCACGCCGTGCGCGAAGGGCAGGCCCGCGGCGTATCTGGCCAGCTCGTCCACGGCCAGGTCGGCGATGCGGGCCAGCTCGCCGCCGAGGGATCCGGCGATGTGCGGGGTGAGCAGCACGTTCGGCAGGTCGTAGAGGGGTGAGCCGGGGGGCAGCAGGTCGGGCTCGGTGACGTCGAGCACCGCGTACAGCCGCCCGGAGGCCAGCTCGGCGATGAGCGCGTCCTGGTCGACGAGCGCGCCGCGGGCCGTGTTGATCAGCGTGGCGCCGTCGCGCATGCGCGCGAGGCGGGCGGCGTTCACGAGGTGCCGGGTCTCCGGCAGCGCGGGCGCGTGCACGCTGATCACGTCGCACCGCCCGAACAGCTCGTCCAGCTCGACGTGCGGCACGCCCAGATCCTCGGTCAGGTACGGGTCCGCGACCAGCACGTCCAGCTCGAAAGGCCGCAGCAGCTCGATCACCCGCCGCCCGATCTTGGACGCCCCGATGACGCCCACCGTGCGCCGGTAGTTGCCGAACCCCGGGAAGAGACTGTCGAGGTCCAGCGGCGCCCGCCGCTCCCGGTAGAGCCGGGCGATGTCCGGCACCCGCTTGTTGGTGAACAGGATGGCGGCCAGCGTGTACTCGGCGACGGGCTCGGCGTTGGCCGCCGCCGCGGAGGAGACGAGCAGGCCGCGCTGCCAGCACGCCTCGGTGACGTGGTGCTTGACGCTGCCGGCCGCGTGCACGATCGCCCGCAGCCTGGGCGCCCGGGCCAGCACCTCTTCCGTGACGGGCGGGCAGTGCCAGCTCGTGTAGAGCACCTCCGCCTCGGCCAGCGCGCCGGCCACGGCCGGGTCCGTGAAGTCGGCGGCCACCAGGCCGGGGTCCACGTCGGCGACGGCGACCAGGCGCTCGCGCACCGGGCCGGTGACGAGCCTGGAGGCGATCCCGGGCCCCATCGCGAGCAGGGTCTTCGGCCGGTTCTCCGTCATTTCGCTCCCCCGAACGTCAATACGATCAATCCGATCATAACGAAAGCTAAGCCGTCGACTCGCGTACGCGTAGCTCGGGCAGGAGGGTCAGGTGGTGGACCACCGCGCCGGGGCCTTCCGCCAGCCGCCGGAGCAGCAGGTCCACCGCGCACCGGCCGACCTCCTCCTTGGGCGGCGCCACGGCCGTGAGCGAGGGCGAGCAGAACGCGGCCACCTCGTCGTCGTACGCGATCAGCGACACCTCGCCCGGGATGTCCACCCCAGCCGCGCTCAGATGCCTGACCAGGGAGAGCGCGTCCTCGTCGTTGTGCACGAGCAGGCCGGTCGCGCCGCCGTCGCGCACCAGCCGCAGCACGTCGGCCACCAGTCGCTCCGGCGGCCGCGCGCGGTCGATGTCGAGCTGCCCCGGGGCGTTCAGGCCCAGGGCCGCGGCGCCCGCCCGCGCACCCGCCTTGATCCCCGGCGCGGTGGGGCTGGGGGCGGCCACGACGGCCAGCCTGCGGTGACCCAGGTCGGCCAGGTGGCGTACGGCCAGGTAGGCGCCGTGGGCGTGGTCGGAGGCGACGGAGTCGAGGTGGGAGGCCGGTCCGGCCGGCTCGGCCCGCCGCTCCACCAGCACGGCGGGCACGCCCAGCCCGGCCGGCCATTCCGCCCGCGACCCGCCGGGCTCCCCGCTGGGGGTCAGCAGCAGGCCGTCGGCGCCCTCCTCGACGAGCTGGCGCACCTGGGCCCGCTCCTCGGCCGCCTCGTATCGGGAGATGGCGAGCACGAGCCGCGCCCCGGCCCTGGCCGCCTGCTCCTGGGCCCCCTTGATCACGCCCGGGTAGTAGTAGTGAGCCGTGGGGACCAGCATGCCGATGGTCGGGGGCGGGCCGGCCAGGGCGGGCGCGCGGGCCTCCGCCGGGAGCGTGACGCCGCCGTGCACCCGGGTGAGCAGGCCGCGGGTGGCGAGGTGCTCGACGTCCCTGCGCAGGGTGACAGCCGAGACGCCCAGCTCCTCGGCCAGGTCGGCGAGCCGGGCCGAGCCGCGGTCGCGTACCCGGCTGAGGATGAGCCTGTGGCGCTGATCGACGGACACGGAAGCTCCTTCGGGATGGTGATCCCGATCCTAGCTTCGTTCTGAACGTTTCCTTTCGTTCGATCAACAAGCCGGCCAGGTGTGCTACTCGCCGAGATCGCTCAACCTCCCGATGAGCGCCGTTCGGGAGGTGATGCCGAGCTTGGTGTAGATGTGGCTGAGGTGGTACTCGACGGTCTTGACGCTCAGCACGAGCTTCCGCGCCGCCTGCCGGTTGGTGAGCCCCCTGCTGATCAGCACCGCCACCGTGTGCTCCTGCGGCGTCAGCCCCAGCCTGGCGGTGTCCTGCGGGCGCAGCACCGCGCGCCCGCTCGCGGCCAGCTCCAGATCACACTGCTCCAGGTACGGCAGCGCGCCCAGCCGGGACAGCGTGAGCTGGGCCGCTTCGAGCTGCTCGGCGGCCGCCGACCTGCGGCCCCTGCGCCGCAGGAACGTTCCGTACGCGAGCTGGATCCTGGCCTCCTCGAACGGCATGTCGACCTTGGCGGTGTGCTCCAGGGCCACCTGGTAACAGGTCTCCGCCTCGACCGGCTCGTGCCTGGCGGCGTGCAGCCCGGCTCTGGCCCGGGCGGCGGCGGCCAGGACGCTGCGCCGCTCCTTGTCCAGGGCCAGCAGCTCGCACGGCACCAGGACCGCGTCGGCCTCCTCCGGCCGCCCGGCGTTGACCAGGGCGTCGGCCAGCAGCGTGCGCCAGAGCACGACGACCGGCTCGTCGGGGAGGTTCGTGCGGGTGAGCGGCATGAGGGCGGTGACGGCCGCGTCGTGGTCGCCGCGTGCCGTGGCGACCAGTGCCTCGGCGGCGGCCGTACTGACCTGGGCGGAGGCGTTGTCGGGCGAGCAGGCGGCGCGGGCGGCCCGTACGTGCGTGGTGGCCCGCTCCCACTCGCCCCGGGCGGCCGGCACCAGGGCGGCCACGGCGTGGGCGTAACTCGCCAGCCACGCCTGGCCGAAGTCGTCGGCGGTCGAGACGCCGACCTCGGCGTGCCCGACCGCCTCGTCCCAGCGGCCGAGCCGGTACTCGGCCTGGGCGAGCGCGACCGCCACCAGGAGCTGGAAGGGCGCCGACCGATCGGCCCCGACGGCCAGCAGTCCGAGCAGGTCCGCCTGGGCCCCGGCCAGATCATCCGCCCAGAGCCGCAACACGCCCCGGCCCAGCAACGCACCGAGCTCACCCGCCGACGCCTGACCCGGCACCGGCAACTCACCGCAAGCCGCCACCCCCTCCTCGACCCGCCCCGCCAACCCCGCCCCCACAAGCCACGCAAACCTCACAAGCTCCCCACCAACCCCGTGCCCACCCTCGAACGACCCCGCACGCCCACCCACCGCTCCCCCGCCCGGCGACGACACCACCGAACGTGACTGCTCGCCCCCCGAAGACAGCACGTCGCGCGAAGACCGCCCACCGTCGGACGCCGGAGTGCCCGCGGAGTGCCCGCTCTCCGCCCCCGGCAGCAGGCCGCCCTCCGACAGTGACACCCCACCTCCCAGGAGCTCGCCTTGCGCAGAAGACGCGCGCCCATCCCCCGCGACCCCGCCCGGCGGCGGTCCCGCCGAGCGCGACTGCTCACCCGCCGAAGGCGGGACACCGTCCAGAGGCCGGCCCCCTCCCGAAGATCGCGCGACCCCCGAGACCCGGTCACCGTCCAACGGCCGATCGCCCTCCGCAGGCCGGACACCCCTCGCAGGCCGGCCGCCCTCCGCTGGCCGGTCACCCCCCACAAACCGGCCGCCCTCCGCTGGCCGGGCACCCCTCACCGGCCGGTGTCCGTCCGACGGCCGGTCTTCTTCCGAAGGCCGGGCACGCCCCGCAGGCCGATGTCCGTCCGACGGCCGGTCACCCTCTGAAGGCGGAGCGCCCACCGAAAGCCGGTGGCCGTCCGAAAGCCGAGCACCTTTCGAGGGCCGGTCACCGTCCGGCGGGTGGGGAGCGGGGGGTGGGGTGGTGAGGGCGCATTCGGCCCAGTGGGCGGCGTCCGGGCCGCGGCCCCGCAGCAGGGCGGCCATCGCCTGGCGCGCCGCCACCCCCGCCCTCAGCCGCCCGTCCCCCTTGGCCTGCGACCACGCGTGGTCCAGCCGCCGGACCGCCTCCTCCACCCGCCCCGCCACCAACGCCACCGACCCCAGCACGTAGTCGCGCACCGCCGGATCCCCGCCCGGCGCCACCTGCCCGGCCAGCGCACCGGCGTCCACCGGCCGACCGGCGGCCAGCAGCGCCTCCACAGCCTCGGCGATCAGCCGGTCCCGTTCCGGACCCTCCCCCGTGAGCTGCACCGCCCGCGTCAGGCACCCGCACGCGCTCGACCAGCGCCCCGCCGCCGCCTGCCGCCGGCCCACCAGCGCCACCTCCCGCACCAGCTCCCCGTCCACCTGGTCGGCGGCGGCGAGCCGGTGGTGCAGCCGGTGCACGACGTCGCCCACCAGCTCGGCGGCCAGCAGGTGCAGCCGCCGCCGCGTGGCGGGTCCGAGGTCGTGGTAGATGGCGGCCCTGACCAGCGGGTTCGGGAAGCCCACCGAAACCCCCGCCGCCGTACGCCACTCCACGAGCAGCCCCGCGCCCGTCACCTGCTCCAGCACCGGCAGCGGCTCGGCCAGCTCGGCCATCCGGGCCACCAGGTGCAGCGGCGCGGACGTCCCGAGCACGGCGGCCGCCGTCAGCAGCCGCTGCGCCGCCGGATCGCACTGCCCGAGCCGCCCGAGCACCAGCGTCGTGTACGCCCGCGGCGCCGGCAGCGGGGCGTCCACGTCGGCCAGGGTCTCGGCGCGTACCTGCTGGAGCAGCGCCCGCGCGTGCAGCGGCACACCCTTGGTGTGCTCGTGCAGCCGTTCGGCGGCCTGGGGCGTCAGCCGTACGGGCCCCAGCCGGGCGCTGAGCGCCTGGAGCTCGCGCGCGCTGAGCCCGCCGATCGGCAGCCGGAGCGCCGCGCTGCTGCGCAGCAGCCGCCGCAGCCCGTCCGGCAGCCGCGGATGGTCGTCCTCCCTGACGATCATGATGGCCAGCACCCGATCGGTACGCAGCCGCCGCAGCGCGAACGTCAGCGCCTGCAACGACGGCAGATCCGCCCAGTCGGCCCCGTCGATCGCGACGACCACGGGCGCGCTCTGCTGCAGCTTGGCCAGCAGCTCCAGCAGCCCGGCCCCGACCACCAGCGGATCCGGCCACACGAACACCCCGGGCCCGGCCAACCCCGCCAGCGCGTCAGGGAGCCGCTGCACGTGCGCCCCGCGCCCCGCCGGCGCGTCAGGGAGCCCCTGCGCCTGGGCCCCGCGCCCCGCGAGCGCGTCAGGGAGCCGCTGCGCCTGCGTCCCGCCCCCGGCCGGCGTGTCAGAAAGTGGCCGCCGCAGCTGCGCCCCGGGCCCCGCCAGCCCGGCCAGCGCGTCCGGGAGCTGCTGCACCTGCGCCCCGAGCTGCCCCAGCACGCCGTACGGCAGCTCGGACTCGCCCTCGTCCCCGCTGATCTCCAGCACGACCGCGTTCTCGATGGCGCACAGGAACTCCCCGGCCAGCGCGGTCTTCCCGATCCCGGCCGGTCCTTCCAGCACGACGAGGCCGGACCGCCCCTCGCAGACGCGACCGAGCTGAGCGTGGAGCACCGCGAGTTCGCGGCAGCGGCCGACGAACTGTTCGTCCCGGGAGCGCTCGGGGCCGCTGCGAAGGGCGCGCGTCGCCATCGGTCTCACCCCCTCGCCGGAGTCGCCAGGCCAAAGTTCATCGTGTGCCTTGCTCCGACAACCGTCCAGTGTCCCGTTGTCCCGAGTTGACCCGAGTCAGCTCTTTCGGTCATTAGGGAAACGCCCCGGGGTTATCCCCAGGGCGTTCCCTGATGCTCGCAGCAAAGAGCGTTCATAGCGTCCAACGTGGACGAATGCCCCCAAATGCCGGGAGAACATGATGCCGTCCTACATCGCAGAGGAGCAGCGGGGAGCGGAGGCACGGATTCTCAACGTGCTGTTCCCCACGATCCTCCAGGGCCTCCAGCTGACCCACCAGGCAGCAGACCAGTTCGGCGCACGTCCGCACCAGCAACACCTGCTGCCGATGGGGCCGCGGATGGAGCACCGGCCCGTCGAGTACCAGCAGCAACAGCAGCGGTACGCCCTCCCCCAGGCCTACGCCCAGCTCGCCGCCGACCGCTCGTTCATGGACGTCGCCGCCGTCCTCATGCCGGTCGTGCAGACCATCATCCCGCCGCTCGTGGAGCAGCTCCTCTCCTTCGGCCCGCCCAAGGCCGACACCGACCAGAACGAGGAGGAGCGCTTCCTCCAGTTCGTGCCGCAGCTCATCGGCACCATCGCGCCGATCATGATGCAGGTGCTCCCCGGCCTGCTGCAGACCATGCACGGCAACCGCTCCGAGCACCCCGTACGCGTCACCGACCGCGAGCTCAACCAGCGCTACTTCGGTCCCATCGTCCAGGCCACGCTGCCCGCGATCATCGCGCAGCTGCCCGACCTGCTCGCCATCGTGCACGGTGACCAGCGCACACCCATCAGGTACGAGCGCATGCCCGGACGCGACCCGATCCAGCTCATGAGGATCAGCAGGAGCGACCTGGCCGGCGCCCACCGCCTGCGCGACGGCGACGTGCTCCACCTGACCGAGACCCCCGCGCCCCCCGGCACCACCGAGGTCCGCCTCAGCCTGGCCCCCCACTCGATGTGGTGGAAGGGCATCCAGGTCACCGACGAGACCAACCGGCAGATCTGCTTCGTCGAGACCGAGGGCGACCGGTACGCCACCTTCGAGTCCAGGTCCGTGCAGGCCGGCGGCGCCATCGTGCTGTGGAAGGCCAGGATGTTCGGCGAGCACACGCCGATGTACGTCATCCCGATCGGCGACCTGTCGCCCGACGGCAAGTGCCTCAACTTCCACTGGGCCGCCGACTGATGGCCGGGCCCACGCTGCGACTCGGCAGCAGAGGGGAAGAGGTCAGGCGGCTCCAGGAGTCGCTGCGCGCCCGCGGCTACCGCGTACAGGCCGACGGGTACTTCGGCGGCGCCACCTACGGCGCCGTGCTGAGCCTTCAGCAGCGCGAGGGCCTGCCCGCCGACGGCGTGGCCGGCCCGGGCACGTGGCGGGCGCTCGGCCGGACCCGGGCCACGACCGAGGAACACCGCACGCACTCGGACGAACCGGCCGAGTGGAACTTCATGGTCTACATGGCCGGCAACAACAACCTGTCCGACGCCGCGGGTCGGGACCTGGAGGAGCTGCGTGCCGTCCAGTCGTACAACGGCGTCCGGGTCACCGCGTTCGTGAAGCGGCAGGACGCCGGCGGCCGGGCCCAGCACATGGAGATCAGCGCCGGCGGCGCTCCCGACCTGATCGAGGAGCTGCAGCCGCCCGTCGACTCCGGCCACCCGCAGACCCTCCTGGACTTCGTCCGCTGGGCCGCCCACCAGGCCCCCGCCAGGCGGTACGCGCTCGTGGTCTGGAACCACGGCGGCGGCTGGACCCCGGACGACCTCGACCAGATCTACACCCAGGTCAGGGGCCGCACGGTCCGGCATGACATCGAGACGGGATACGTACGGCGGGCCCCGCGCATGGCCATGGCCGAGGGCGAGCCCGCCTTCTCCGAGCTGGCCAGGCTGACGGAGACCCCCGAGATCACCAAGGCCGTGTTCACGACGTCGCTGGGCGAGGTGCTCAAGCTGCCCACCGGGCAGGACCGCGCGATCGCCAGCGACGACGGCACGCTGCACTCCCTCGACACCATCGAGCTGCGCAACGTCATGCGGCGCGTCCACGAGGAGCTCGGCCGGCCGATCGACCTGCTGGGCATGGACGCCTGCCTGATGAGCAACCTCGAGGTCTGCTACGAGATCCGCGAGCACGCCGCCGTCGTGGTGGGCTCGGAGGAGCTGGAGCCCAACGAGGGCTGGCCGTACACCGAGATCCTGGCCGCCATGGCGGCCAACCCGCGCATGGACGCGCGGGAGCTCGGGCGGATCGTGGTGGAGGAGTACGCCAGGTCCTACCGCAGCACGCACCAGACCGTCACGCAGTGCGCGGTCGACGCGACGCGGATCGAGGAGTTCATGGGC
The DNA here is from genome assembly GCF_040674815.1 of Nonomuraea sp. NPDC049709. Lineage (NCBI taxonomy): Bacteria > Bacillati > Actinomycetota > Actinomycetes > Streptosporangiales > Streptosporangiaceae > Nonomuraea > Nonomuraea sp. NPDC049709. The sequence continues at coordinate 53,814 of NZ_JBFANM010000009.1, read as the reverse complement.
GAGTTCCAGTCGCTGGCGGCGGGCCTGCGGCAGCAGGTGCGCGCCAACCGGTCCGTGGTGGACAGCGTCCAGTCCGTGGCCACCCGCTTCCACTTCGACCGGTCGCTGGTGGACCTGCGGACGATCTGCCTGGCGCTGGTGGCGGACTCGCGGACCGACCCGACGCTGGCCTCGGTGGCCGACAAGCTGCTGGCCGTCCAGACGCCCGGCGGCTTCGTGGTCAACGAGGCACACCAGGGCGACAAAGTGGAGGCGTGCGGCGGGCTCAGCGCGTACTTCCCGATGGAGCGCACGATCTCGCGCTTCTACGCGGACCTCCAGATCGCCCAGCACACAGAGTGGGACGAATTCCTCAGAGACTACGCGAACGCGCGTACCATCAGGCGTTAGGAGGCCACATGCCGGCGATCCGCCGGCGCCGCTGGGGCTATTGCGGCCCGGGACCGGCCGCAATAGCCCCTACCTTTGTGTCATGGATCCCCTCATCAGCCGCAGAGCGCTCAACCGAGCCACGCTGGACAGACAGCACCTGCTGCGCCGCACCGGCCTCTCCGTCGTCGAGGTCGTGGAGCGCCTGGGCGGGCTCCAGGCACAGACCCCGCACACCTGGTACGTCGGGCTCTGGAACCGCGTCGAGGGTTTCGCGCCCAACGACGCCGCCGCCCTGCTGCTCTCCAGGGAGCTCGTCCGCATCGCGCTGCAGCGCTCCACCATCCACCTGGTCAGCGGGCGCGACTGCCTGGCCATGCGGCCGCTGCTGCAGCAGGTCACCGAGCGCATGACGCGGACGACGTTCGGCAAGCGGCTGGTGGGGGTGGACCTGGACGAGCTGGCGGCGACCGGGCGGGCGCTGCTGGCGGAGCGGCCGATGACGTTCGCCGACCTGGGGCGGGCGCTGGCCGAGCGGTGGCCGGACAACGACCCGCACGCGCTGGGCCAGGGGGTGCGCTGGCTGGTGCCGCTGGTGCAGGTGCCGCCGCGCGGCCTGTGGGGCCGGAGCGGGCCGGTCGCGCACACCAGCGCGGAGTCCTGGCTGGGTGCCGAGGCCCAGCGGGCGACGCCGCCGATGACCCCGGCCGAGCTGGTGCGGCGCTATCTCGCGGCGTTCGGGCCGGCGTCGGTGATGGACGCGCAGACGTGGTCGGGGCTGACCCGGCTGGGCGAGGTGGTGGAGTCGCTGGACCTGGTCAGGTTCAGGGACGACAGCGGCAGGATCCTGTACGACCTGCCCGACGCCGTACGACCCGCCGAGGACGTCCCGGCGCCCCCGCGCCTCATGTACGACTTCGACAACCTCTTCCTCTCCCACGCCGACCGGTCAAGGGTGATCACCGAGACCGGGTTCGCGGCGCTCCGGGGCTTCATGGGCACCAACGTGATGCCGCGCGCCATCCTGGTGGACGGCGTCACGGCCGGCGACTGGACGGTCACGCGGACCAAGGGGGCCGCCACCCTCAACCTCCACCAGTGGGAGCCGATCAAGGCCCTGGACGAGGTCGAGGAGGAGGCCCGGCGGCTGCTGGAGTTCCTGGCCCCGGGCGACAAGCACGAAATTTCAGTCTTTGACGGCCCCTCCAAGTCCTGACACCAGCCGGCGCCGCACCGCCACGAAGAAGATCAGCACTCGGGATCGGAACCGCCGGGCGGGCCGTGGACCCCTCGGCCCGACCTGTTGTGCGATGCAGAACAACATGTTGCACTGCGGTTTCGTCGGTATGTTGGGCACCGTGCAGGAACGCAACCAGTCCGCCTCGCTCAGGCGCGCCCTGACCGTGCTGGACCACGTGCGCGAGCACTCGGGGCTGTCGCTGACCCAGCTCTCCGAGGCGGTGGGCCTGTCCAAGAGCACGGTGCTGCGCCTCACCGTGCCCCTCGTCGAGGCCAAACTGCTCGACCGCGACCGCAGGACCGGCGCCTACCGGCTGGGCCACGGCACGCTCCGCCTCGGGCAGGCCTACCTCGCCACCCTCGACCTGCGGGCCGTGGCCGCCGAGGAGTCGCACCGGCTGATGAGCGAGGTGCGCGAGACCGTCCACCTCGTCGTCTACGACCCGCCGCACGTGGTCTACATCGACAAGGTGGAGAACGAGGCCAACGTCCGCATGGCCTCGCGCATCGGCAGCCGCGGCCCCCTCCACTCCACCGCGGTCGGCAAGGCCATCCTGGCCTGGCAGCCCGAGGAGATCCTGACCGAGCTGGTCCTGGAGCCCAGGACCAAGCGCACGATCACCGACGTCGAGCGGCTGCGCGCGGAGCTGGCGCACATCAGGCGCCGCGGCTACGCGGTGGACGACCGCGAGAACGAGCCCGAGGTGCGCTGCGTCGCGGCGCCGATCTTCAACCACGACGACGCCGTCACCGCGGCCGTCTCCGTCTCCGGCCTCACCTCGCGGATCACCGCCGCGCGGGTGCGCGAGCTGGGGCCGCTGGTGGCCGGGGCGGCGGCGCGGATCTCGAGAAAGCTGGGTGGCCCGAGCCGATGACGCGACCGACGACCGATCTGGTGACCTTCGGCGAGACCATGGCGCTGTTCGCCGCCCGCCGCACGGGGCCGCTGCGCTTCGCCCGCGACTTCGACCTCGGCCTGGGCGGCGCCGAGTCCAACGTCGCGATCGGCGTGTCCCGGCTCGGCCACCGCGCGGCCTGGGTGGGCCGGGTGGGGGCCGACGAGTTCGGCGACCTGATCCGGGCGACGCTCGCGGGCGAGGGCGTGGACGTGCACGCGATCCCCGACGCCGGCGCGCCCACCGGCCTGATGATCAAGGGCAGGCGCACGGCCGACCTCATCGACGTGCGTTACTACCGCAAGGACAGCGCGGGCTCGCGGCTCTGCGCCGCCGACCTGGACCCGGAGCTCATCAGGTCGGCCCGGGTGCTGCACGTCTCCGCCATCACGCCCGCGCTCTCGGCGTCGGCGCGGGAGGCCGTCCGCCACGCGATCGCCGAGGCGCGGGCCGCCGGGGTGCCGGTCTCGCTCGACGTCAACTACCGGCGGGCGCTGTGGACGCCGGAGGAGGCCGGTGCCTGGCTGCGCGACACGGCCGGAGACGTGGACGTGCTGTTCGCGACCGAGGCCGAGGGCCGGCTGATCGCCGACGTCGAGGGGGCCGAGGAGCTGGCCACGGCGCTGGCGGCGCTGGGCCCGCGGCACGTGCTGATCAAGTTCGGGGCGCGGGGGGCCATGGAGCTGTCCGACGGCGTCGTACGCCGGGCGGAGCCGTACCGGGTGACCGAGGTCGACTCCGTCGGGGCGGGGGACGCGTTCGCGGCCGGCTGGCTGGCGGACTGGCTGGCCGGGGCGGAGCCCGGGCAGCGGCTCGGCACCGCGTGCGCGGCCGGGGCGTTCGCGGTGACCTCGCAGGGCGACTGGGAGAGCCTGCCCCGGCGAGCCGACCTGGACCTGCTGCGGAGCCCCGCCGACGGCGTGAGCCGCTAGAGAACGACGAGCGGCCGCCCACGCCGAAGGCTGACCGCTCACCTTTACGTCCGCCTCTCCCGGGGGGAGGCTGGACGTAGGGAGGTGGTCGTCATGGAGTACAAGCAGTGGAACGTGCAGATCTGGATCAGCGAGGATGACGACGACGCCTTGACCACGGCCACGGCGGTCCTGTTCACCCCGGACGGAAAGCGGCACGAGAGCGTGGCACACGCCCGCCGCAATCCGGACGACCGGCCGGTGCCGGGGATCGGGGACGAACTGGCCGTGGGGCGGGCGCTGTCGGAGCTGGCGTCGAAGCTGATCGAGGACGGCGCGGAGGACGTGGCCCAGATGGCGAGCCCGATGGGCAGATCACAATAGCCCGGCGCTCGCCAGGAGCTTGCCGATCCGCCCGACCTCGTCGTCGTTGAGCGGGATCTGCGGGAGCGCGGTGATCGGGCAGTCAATGACGCCGCGCAGGTGGAGTGCGGCCTTGAACGCCCCGAGGCCGGACGAGCTGCCGCCCATGCGCGCGCCGCCGACGCGGACGATCTCGAACAGCCTGACCAGGCGCTCCTGCTCCGCCCTGGCCGCCTCCCAGTCACCGCGGGAGGCGCAGCGGTACAGCTCGGCGTACCCCTGCGGGTCCACGTTGCCCAGCCCGGGCACCACGCCGTCGGCGCCCATCCACAGCGCGGAGTCCACGGTCACCTCGGACCCGGTCAGCACGCTGAACGGCGCCTCGCGGCGCAGGATGACCTCACGCAGCCCGCCGTCGTCGCCGCTGGAGTCCTTCACCCCGGCCAGCGCGCCCTCGGCGGCCAACTCCAGCAGCAGGCCGGCGCTCAGCTTGGTGTGCACGGAGACCGGCAGGTCATAGGCGTAGACCGGCAGCCCGGTCCGCGCGGCGACGGTCCTGAAGTGGGTACGGATCTCCTCCGGATGCGTACGCGTGTAGAACGGCGCCGTCACCACCAGCCCCGACGCCCCGGCCCCGGCCGCGACCCGCGCGTGCTCCAGCACCCGCGGCGTGGTCATGTCGATCACCCCGGCCAGCACCGGCACCTGCCCGCCCGCGTGCCCGACCACGGTGTCCAGCACCGTCCGCCGCTGCGCGTCCGTCAGGTACGCCACCTCCGACGACGACCCGAGCACGAACAGCGCGTCCACGCCCCCGTCGAGCAGGTGATCGATCAGCCGGACGAGCGAGGCGGTGTCCACCTCGTACTCGGGGGTCATCGGCGTGCAGACCGGCGGGATGACACCGGTCAGCGTCGCGGACCCGGCGATGTTGGAAGACGTCATACGCGCTCCTGGATCAGTTCAAGATCGGTCGCTCCCGCGGCCACCGGGTGGTGGCAGTGGAAGAGGTGGTCGTCCTCGATCTCCGCCGCCGGCCACTCGGCCGCACAGAGGTCGTCCGCCCGCCAGCACCGCGTGCGGAACGGGCATCCGCTGGGCGGCCTGGTCGCCGACGGCACGGCGCCCACCAGCGGGATCGGGTTGATCGGCGAGATCAGCCCGGGCGTGGCCGAGAACAGCGCCCGCGTGTACGGGTGCCGCGCGCCCAGCGGCACCGCCTGCGCCGGGGTCTGCTCGACGATCCGCCCGAGGTACATGGTGACCACGCGGTCGCTCATCCTGCGTACCGTCTGGATGTCGTGCGAGACGAACACCAGCGCCAGCCCGAGCCGCTCCTTCAGATCGAGCAGCAGGTTGAGGATCTGCGCCCGCACCGACACGTCGAGCGCGCTGGTCGGCTCGTCGGCCACCACCAGCTCGGGCTCCAGCGCCAGCGCTCTGGCGACGGCCACCCGCTGGCGCTGCCCGCCGGAGAGCTGGCTCGGCAGCGCGTCGGCCGCGCTCGCGGGCAGCCCCACCAGGGCGAGCAGCTCCCGCACGCGGGCCTCGCGCTGGGCCGGGGTGCCGCGGCCGTGCACGTTGAGCGGGTCACGCAACACCTGCCGGATCGGCAGCCGCCGGTTGAGGGCCGTGGACGGATCCTGAAAGATCATCCCCACGTTCGACCCGATCAGCCGGCGCCGCTCCGACTCCTTCAGCCCCCACAGCTCCCGGCCGTGGAACGTGACGGCGCCCGAGGTCGGCCGCTGCAGGCCCACCAGCACCTTGGCCAGCGTGGACTTGCCGCACCCCGACTCCCCCACGACGCCGACCGTCTCGCCGGGGCCGATCGTGAAGTTCGCCCCCGTCAGCGCGTGAACGCGGTCGCGCGAGAACACCCCGCCCGAGCGGGCCTTGTGCACGACGTGCACGTCCTTCAGCTCAAGCATGCTGCTCACTCTCCACACGGGCCGGGTGATGGCAGGCCACCGCGTGCTCGGCGTCCCCCTCCAGCACCGGCCGCTCGGTACGGCACACGTCCGTGGCCATCGGGCACCGGTCGGCGAACCGGCAGCCGGGCGGGAAGTCGGCCGGCGCCGGCACCACGCCGCGGATCTGCGTGAGCCGCTCGGCCCCCGACTCCAGCGACAGCACCGAGCCCAGCAGGCCCCGGGCGTAATGGTGGGCGGGGTTGCCGACCAGGGTCGCCGTGACGCCGGTCTCGACGATCTGGCCGCCGTACATGACCACCACGCGGTCGGTCACGTCGGCCACCAGCGCGAGGTCGTGCGAGACGAGGATCAGCGCGAACCCCAGCTCCTCGCGCAACCTCAGCAACAGCTCGATGACCTGCGCCTGCACGGTCACGTCGAGCGCCGTCGTGGGCTCGTCGGCGACGATCAGCTTGGGCTCGCGCGACAGCGCCATCGCGATCAGCACCCGCTGCCGCTGACCGCCCGACAGCTCGTGCGGGTACGCCGACAGGGTGCGGCGGGCCTCCAGGCCGACGAGCTCCAGCAGCTCGGTGGGGCTGCGCCGGCCGCCGCGCCGGGTGAGCTGCTTGAGCTGGGCCTTGATGGTCATGGCCGGGTTCAGCGAGGAGAGGGCGTCCTGGTAGATCATCGCCATCTCGTGGCCGAGCAGGCGGCGCCGGGCCCGCTTCGACTCGGACAGCAGCTCCCGCTGGTCGAACCGGACGTGGCCGCTGACGCGGGCGTCGCGGGGCTGCAGGCCCATGATGGTCAGCGCGGTCAGCGACTTGCCGCAACCGGACTCGCCGACCAGGCCGAGCACCTCCCCGGGACGCACCTCGAAGCCGATGCCGTCCACGACGTCCACCGTCGCCGGGTCCGCGACGCTGTCCACAGTCGCCGGGTCCGCGACGCTGTCCACAGTCGCCGGGTCCGCGACGCTGTCCACCCGCCTGGGGAACCCGATCCGGAGCCGCTCCACCGCCAGGATCGGCGGGCCCTGCGGCAGCGGGCGGGCCCGCTCGGCCAGCCGGCGCGCGGCCTCGGCCAGGCCGGGCAGCTCGACGACCTCGCCGGAGCCGGGCTTGGCCTGCTCGAACGCGTCGTCGTCCTTGCGCACCTGGGCCTTGCGCGCGGCCGGGGCGGCCCAGGCGTCCGAGATGCCCTCGGCCAGGATGTTCAGGGCGAGCACGGTGATCAGGATCAGCAGACCGGGGAAGACCGTGGCCCACCAGCCGCCGAGCAGCACCAGGTTCTTGCCGTCGGCGATGACGCTGCCCCAGGAGGGGTTGGGCGGGCGTACGCCGGCGCCGATGAACGACAGCGACGCCTCGAACACGATCGCGTCGGCCACCATCACCGTGCAGAACACCAGCACCGGCGCGGCGCAGTTGATCGCGACGTGCTTGACGAGGATGTGCGGCGTGCGGGCGCCGATGATGCGCTCGGCCGCGACGTAGTCCTCGCCGTACTGGGCGATCACGTTGGCCCGGACGACCCTGGCCACGGACGGCATGTAGAGGAAGGCCATCGCCATGACCAGCACGGGGATGCTGCCACCGAACACCGCCACGAGCACCGCGGCCAGCGCGATGCCGGGGAAGGCCATGATGACGTCGAGCAGCCGCATGAGGATCTCGTCCACGGCCCGGCGCGAGGTGGCCGCGACGGCGCCGATGATCGCCCCGGCCACCAGGGCGAGCCCGGTGGCGCCCAGGCCGATGATCAGCGACCAGCGGGCGCCGTACAGGAGCCTGGACAGGATGTCGCGGTTGGCGCTGTCGAGCCCCATCCAGTGCGCGGCGGACGGGCCGCCGCCGGCGGCCTCCTGGAAGTACGGCGAGTGCGGCGCGATCCACGGCGCCAGCAGCGCGGCCAGCACGACCACCGCGATGATGCCCACCGACATCCACGACAGCGGCTTCAGCCGGCGGAACCCGATGCCCGGCCGGGACAGGCGCTCCGCCAGTCCCCGCCGCAGCTGGAACTGTCTCATGTGGCGCTCCTGAGGCGGGGGTTGACCAGCAGATACAGGACGTCGACGACCAGGTTGACGACCATGAAGCCGACCGCGATGGTCAGCACCACGCCCTGGACGACGGCCGGATCGCCGTCGCGCACGGCGTTGATCATGAGCTGGCCCATGCCGGGCAACCCGTAGATCGTCTCGATGACCACGGTGCCGCCGATCAGGTAGCCGATGCGCAGGCCCAGCACGGTCAGCGGGTTGATCAGGGCGTTGCGCAGGACGTTCCGGCCGACGACCACGATCGGCGGCAGGCCGCTGCCGACCGCGGTGCGTACGTAGTCGCGGTCCAGCTCCTCCACCATCGACGTGCGGATGATGCGGGTGAGCTGGGCGGCGATCGGGAGCGACAGCGACAGCGCGGGCAGCGTCATCGACTGCAGCCAGCCGGCCACCGAGTCGGCCGGGTTGATGTAGCCGCCGGTCGGGAACAGCCCCTCCCCGACCGCCAGCCACTGGATCATCAGCAGGGCCAGCCAGAACGCCGGCGCCGCCACCCCGATCAGCGAGACCATGCGGATCACCTGGTCGGGCCAGCGGTCGCGGAAGATCGCCGCCGTCACGCCGAAGACCAGCGACAGCACCACCGCCACGGCCAGGCCGAGGAACGTGAGCTGCAACGTCAGCGGCAGCGCGGTCGTCACCGACTCGATGACCGGCTTCTTCGTGAGCACGCTGGTGCCCATGTCGCCCTGCGCGAGGTCGGCGACGAAGCGGACATAGCGCAGGGGGAGCGGGTCCAGCAGGCCGTTCTCGAGCTGGAACTGGTGGATCTGCTCGGGGGTCGGGTTCGCGCCCTGGAAGTAGGCGTACTCCGGCTTGCTGCCGGAGAAGCGCATGACGATGAACACGAACGCGACCACGCCGAGCACCAGCGGGATCAGGATGAGGAGCCGCCGCAGCAGCATCCGGGCGACGAGGGTCATGTCCTCTTGGCCTGCAGCAGGTTGATGCCCGGGTACGGCTGGGCGCGGATGCCGGAGATCTTCTTCGGGTCCCAGGCCGTCATCAGCTCGTTGTGCACGACCGGGTAGAGGATGGCCTGCTCAGCCACGAAGTCCAGATATTTGTGGATCAGCTCGGTCCGTTTGGCCTTGTCCGTCTCCTTGCCGGCCTCGTCCATCATCGCGAACAGCTTCTCGGCGTCCTTGGTGCCGTCCCAGTGGCTGTACTTCATCCACAGGCCGCCGGGCACGTAGTTGTAGTGCAGGATCAGGTCGGCGTCCATGCCGAACTGGTTGGGGTTCGAGGCCGCGGCGACCACCTGATAGTCCTGGAACTGGTCCATCTTGGTGAACAGCGCGGCCGTGTCCTGCGGCTCCAGCGTGGTCTTGACGCCGATGGCCTCCCAGGAGGCGGCGATGGTGGGCAGGCAGTCCGCGATCCAGCTCACGTTGACGGCCATGAGGTTGATCGTCAGGTTGCTGACCCCGGCCTCCTTCAGCAGCGCCTTGGCCTTCTCGGGGTCGTGGTCGTAGACGACCGAGGCGCGCTTGTGGTCGGGGTGCCCCTCGTTGAGGAAGGAGCTGGAGGCGGTGCCGTGGCCCTTGAGCGCCACGTCGATCATCTTCTGCTTGTCGATGGCGTAGTGCAGGGCCTGGCGCACCCGTACGTCGTCGAACGGTTTCGTGCCGGTGTTGAACATCAGGAACATGTGGTTCATGCCCTTGCCGCCCTCGACCGTCAGCCCTGCTGCTTGAGCTGCTCGACGTTGGCGTACGGGATGTTGTCGGCGATCTGCGCCTCGGCGGACCCGCCGGAGATCTTGGCCACGCGGGCGGCGGCGTCCACGATCGTCAGCCAGTTCATCTTCTTGACCGTGGCCGGCCGGGGCCCGTTGTAGCCGTCGAACGCCTCGAACGAGGTGTTGGACTTGGGGTTGTGCGCCGCCAGCCGGTACGGCCCCGAACCCACCGCCTTGCCGCCCTTGGCCTGGTCCCATGCCCCCGCCTGGCTGAACACGTGCTTCGGCATGATCTTCGCGATCGTCAGCCGGGGCGCCGCGTCGGGGAACGGGAACTTGAAGACCAGCTCCACGTTCCGCTCGTCCACCTTCTTCACCTCCTGCAGCCAGGACTTGAAGAAGTTGCCGGTCAGGACGTTGTCGGGGCCCATGATCCGGTCGAAGGTGAAGATCACGTCGTCGACCGTGACCGGCTGCCCGTCGTGCCACTTGGCGCCGTCCCTGAGGGTGAACCGCCAGGTGGTGGCGTTCAGGTCGGCCGGCAGCGCGGTGGCCAGCGCCGGGTACGGCTCGCGGGTGACCGGGTCGGTGTCGAGCAGCCCTTCGTAGACATGGCTGATCCCGGCCATCGCGAACGCCGACGCCGTCTGGGTCGGATCCCAGCTCTGGTCGTTGCCGTACCCGATGACGGCGGTGATCAGGTCTTTGTTCGATCCCGCGCCGACCGAACCGGTCGAGGCCGGGCCTCCGGAACAAGCGGAGAGCGTGGCCGCGATGAACGCCGCCGCACCCGTCGCCCCGCTGTAACGCAGGAAGTCGCGGCGACTGAACTCAGAGCTCACGGATGCCTCCTGGAGGGGATATGGAACGTGGGACATCCCATGTCCTATCTTGTGCGTAAAGTGGACGCTAAACGCAGCCCGTGCTTGAGGTCAACAGAAGATTTCCGGAATGTTACCTACGGCGAAAGGATTTTTCATGACCACAGTCCCGCGTCCGGCGCGTCCCAGCCGCGCCGCCGAGGCCCAGGAGGGCGTCAAGGACCTCATCGTCAGGCGCGGGCTGGTGGCCGGGGATCCCCTCCCCACGGAGTCGGAGCTCATGGAAGAGCTCCAGGTCAGCCGCAACTCCATCCGGGAGGCGCTGAAGGCCCTGCAGGCGGTGGGCATCGTCGACATCCGCCACGGCTTCGGCATGTTCGTCGGCCGCATGTCCCTGGCCGGCCTGGTCAACGAGCTGACCTTCCACAGCCGCATCACCCTGCAGAACGGCGCCAACCACCTCGCCCACCTGATCGAGATCCGCGAAATCCTGGAGAGCGGCCTCGTCGAGCGCCTGATCGAGCTGGGCCCGGAGGTCGACCTGGCGCCCGTCGCCGCCGTCATGGCCAGGATGGAGACCGAGGCCGAGGCCGGCCCGGTCTCCCCCGAGACCGACCGCCTCTTCCACGACCTGCTCTACCGCCCGCTCGGCAACCCCTTGGTGAGCCAGCTCCTCGGCGCGTTCTGGGACGTCTACTACCAGCTCCGCGACGCCCTGGGCGCACCCGACGAACCCTCGGCCGACGTCGCCAAACGGCACCGCGACATCTACACCGCCGTCCTGGCCGGCGACCGGGCCGCCGCCGTGGCCGCCGTACACGCGCACTTCGAGGGCGTCCGCAACCGCGTCGCGAAGATCAAAACCTAGCCTGGCCACCTTTCCACCCGCCGCCACCTGCGGCGCCACTCCCCGAACCACTCCGCGAACCACGGGTGGGCCCCGGCCAGCGGCATGATGTACGCGACGGTCTCCAGGTAGTAGCGCCGCTGGAACCGCCACGACATCCGCTGCAGCTCCTGCACGTTGCTCACCCGGTCGGCGAGCTTGACCAGCACGGCCTTGTGCGGCGCCTTGACCAGCGAGGCCAGATAGTCGGCCTTGACCCCGCCGGGGGGCTTGGTCACCCGCCGCACGAGCGCCGCGACCTCGGGGCCGAACCGCCGCGCGAGGTCACCCTCCGTGCAGGCGGTGTCCTCCAGCACGTCGTGCAGCACGATCGCGACCAGCACGTCCCTGTCGCTCACCCCGGCGCCGGACACGGCCACCTCCAGCGCCTCGAGCAGATGCTCCAGGTAGGGCCGCCCGGTGGGCCGCTGCTGCACCCCGTGCTTGCGCCCGGCGAAGGCCAGGGCCTCGCGCAGGGCGCCCACGGTGGCCGGCGGCAGCGCCGCGCGTAGCGGACCTTCCGCATGCGCCCAGGACGGCCAGCCGGTGAAGATCTCCATCCCGCTCCTTCGTAGGTGATCGTGCCGCGAGCGTGTCTTAGGGTGAGAATATGGCCGAGATCGCTGTCGCCGATGGGTCGTGGACATTCAATGGGGAAATGCTGCGAATCGTCCCGGGCAGTGGCAAGGACGTGGACGAGCTGCGCAGGACCCTCGGCGAGGTGATGGTGCCGCTGGAGGCGATCGCCGGCGTGGCGTTCGAGCCCTCCCGCAAGGGCGGCCACCTGCGCCTGCGGCTGCGGAAGGGAGCCGACGCGCTGTCCGACGCCGCCGCCGGCACGCTGACCGCGCCCGCCGACCCCTACCGGCTGGCGGTCCCGAAGACCCGGGCGGGCGCCGCCGAATACTTCGCCGACGAGATCCGCGACACCCTGCTCGTCTACCAGACCCCCAGCGGCCCCTGCGACGACTACCTGCTTCCGGTCCCGAACGTGCCCATCTCGGCTACGGCCGGCGACGGCACGGCGTTCTTCGACGGGGAGCGGGTGCGGCTGGAGTGGACCGGATGGGCCAGCACGGAGAAGGAGAAGGCGGGCCCGCAGGAGTTCCCGCTGCCGGACATCTCCGGCGTGGAGTGGCGGCCGCAGTCCGGCATGAGCTACGGCACGCTGCGCTTCCGGATCAAGGGCGAGGGCCCGAGCTCCAGACCGCCGCAGAAGGACCTGCGCTGCGTGTCCTGGGGCATCCAGCGCTTCGGCGGCGCGACGGCCCTGGTCGCCGCGGCCGTGCTCGCCCGAATCCCGCGTGACGTGCCCGAGCTGCCCCCTGCATCTCCGCCGGTCTCCGACGACGTGCACGACGCGGTGCTGCGCCGGCTGGGCGAGCTCGGCGAGCTGCACCGCTCGGGCGTGCTGACGGACGAGGAGTTCGCGACGGCCAAGCAGGCCATGATCCGCCGCCTTCAGGACTCGTGACCATCAACCCGGAAAGAACTCCAGGAGCCACAGTGACATATGACGCGGAGAAACTGCTGCGCCGGGCGATCGCCCTGGCCGCCGAGGCCCGGGCCGGCGGCAATCCGCCGTTCGGCTCGCTGCTGGCCGGCCCAGACGGCACCATCCTGGCCGAGGAGCGCAACAGCTCCCTCACCGACCGGGACATCACCGCCCACCCCGAGCTGAAGCTGGCCCGCTGGGCCGCCCGCGAGCTCGATCCCGCCGCCGCGGCCACGACCACGATGTACACGAGCTGCCAGCCCTGCGGCATGTGCGCGGGCGCCATCGCCCGCTCGGGCCTGGGCAAGGTGGTGTACGCGCTGTCCGGCGAGCAGCTCGACGGCCTCAAGCCGCCCGGCAGCTCCTTCGCCGACCCTCCGTCCGAGGGCCCCGCCCTGTACGAGGAGGCACGCGTACCCGTCGAGGGCTACTACCGCTGAATAACCGCTTACAGCTTCGCCACTCCTTGCATACGATCGACTGCGGAAAGTGATGGTCGATCTCTGGTCCTGGAGGGGCAAATGTTCAAGGGAATGCGCATCGCGGCGGCCGTGGCCGGGTCCTTCGCGCTCCTGTCGGCGTGGCCGGCGCCGTCCGCCTCGGCGGCGGCCACGATCCTCGACTGCGACACCTTCGTGCACGCCAACGACCGCGACCTCGGCATCGCCTCCTGCCGGAACCCCACGGACCGGACCTGGATCTTCCGTGCCGTGGTGGTCTGCGGGCGGGCGCCGGACGTGGTGGGCGAGTGGGTGACGCTCCCGCCGGGCGGCTCCGGTCAGTCCCAGGGCTACTGCGGCGGCATCTTCACCAGCGGCGTCGGCGCCGTCGGCGTGGACGAGCGACCGGCCTGAGAGACGACGACGGGCACTGTCCGGTGGACAGTGCCCGTTTCGCTGTGGTGGTGCGCCGCCAGGGACTCGAACCCCGGACCCGCTGATTAAGAGTCAGCTGCTCTGACCAACTGAGCTAGCGGCGCAACAGATGTAACTGTATCAGCCGCCAGCCAGTGCCCGCGCCCGTGTCAGCCCAGCCGGACGGCCAGCCTCTCGTACGTCCCCACCACCAGGTCCCAGAAGCCCTTCACGTCCAGGGAGGTCGCCACGAGCGCGTTCGCCTCCCGGTCGCCGATCCTGAAGTCCGTCACGGTCATGCCCCTCGTGTACTGCCCGGCCGTCTCCACGTTCACCACGGCCGGCACGCAGGTGAAGAGACCGGGATCCAGCAGGTACGCCACCGCGCACGCGTCATGGATGGCCGGCCCGCCCTCGGCCGACACCACCCCGTAGAACTGCGCGGCGGGCACCAGCAGGTCGGCCAGCCGGCCCAGCGGCCGCATCCGCTCCAGCACCGCCGAGGTCACCACGGCCGACAGCGTCACGTCGAGCCCCAGCATCTTGACCGTCCAGCCGGCCTCGAACACGATCGCGGCCGCCTCGGGATCGGCCAGCATGTTGAACTCGGCGGCCGGGTTGTGGTTGCCGCGGGTGTAGGAGCCGCCCATGATGACCAGGTCGCGGGCCCACTCGACGACGCGCGGCTCGCGGCGTACGGCGAGGGCGATGTTCGTCAGCGGTCCCACGGCCACCAGCGTGATCTCACCGGGCGCGGACCGCAGCGTCTCCACGATGAAGTCGACCGCGTGCCCCTCCGACGGCCCCCGCACCGGTGCCGGCAGCACCACGTCGCCGAGCCCGGTAAGCCCGTGCACGGCAGTGGCCCTGACCGTCCGCCGCATCAGGGCGCCGGCGCTGCCCGGCGTCACCGGCACGTCACCCATCTGGAGGAACTCCCGCAACGCCAGCGCGTTCGCCGTGGTCAGCGGGAGATCGACGTTCCCGCCCACCGTGGTGACGCCGACGAGGTCGAGGGAGCCGGTGGAGCCGGCGGCCAGGGCCAGCGCGAGCGCGTCGTCGATGCCGGGATCGCAGTCAATGAGAACTTTCTTCACGTCCGGAGGATACGCATGGATCGGGCCGGGCAGTTCCCCCAAAGCTGCCCGGCCCGATCGGCGGCGGTCCAGGCCGGCGCTTTCCCCCAAAAACGCCGGCGGTCCCGCACTTGCGAACCGCGGTCCCCCTCCGCGTCCGCATCGGTGAAGGTCCTTCGGTCAGTTGCAGTGCTCCTGACCTGCTCCAACGCTACCGAGACGAATGCAACGGTCGCGTCATAACGGGGTCGAATATCTGTTTAATCCACCTACGGAAGCTCCAACCGAACCTCCGTCCCCTCCTCCAGCGACCTGCTCACCGTGCAGTACTTCTCGTGCACCCGACCGGCGACCGCCCGGAACACCTCGTCGGCCTCCTCGGACGGCAGCTCCACGTCGTACGTGATGGTCACCGGGCCGAGCTTGTTCGCCTCGACCTTCTCCGCACCCACCGTCATCGCCAGCCGCACCAGCCGGTGCCCCCGCTTGGCGGTGAGCGGCTCGACGGTAACGATGTTGCACCCGCCCACCGCCGCCAGCAGCAACTCGACGGGAGTGAACACCCCCTCCTCGTCGCCGCCCCCGATCAGAACCTCGGCGCCGCGGGCGTTGGTAGCCCGGAATCCGCCCTCTTCAGTCCGCTCGACACGCACGTTAGCCATGTTTCAGACCCTACTCAGAAACCTTTAATGTTCGTTCAGGATCGTGGAGCCATGGCTAGCGAGGCGAATGCTGATCAGGGCCCGATCCTCTTCTGGTGCGGAGTCGCGGTCGCCGAGTTCGGTGCGATCCAGCCGAGTTACGGCTACCCGTGGACTCCGACCGCCTACGCCGCCGCGGCACTGCTCGTGGCGCTCGGCTTCCTCAGCGTCAAGGCCGCCGACTACCTCCGCACCGAGGAGGCCAGGCAACGCCTGCGGCTCGGCGGCTACCTGGCCGGGGCGCTGCTGGTGGCACACCAGTTCAGCTCCACCGCCTACGTGACCGGCCTCAGCCGGGCGGGCTCGCTGCTGCTCTACGCGATGGCGGCGGTGATGGCGGTCTGGAGCCATCAGGTGCCCCACACGACCAGACCGGCGCTCCTGATCGCGACCGGCCTCGACCCGGCCGCGCTGCGCGAGCGGCTGGCGAGCGCGACCGACACGGTGGCGGTCTACCGCACCGAGCGCGTCACCGACGAGTTGCGCGACCTCGAGGCCCGCTACGACCTCATCCTCGTCGTGGGCGCCGAGCACGATCCCCGGGTCAAGGAGCGGGTGAGCGCCTCCGGCCTGAGCCGGGAGATCCCGGACATCGCCGAGCGCGAAGTGCTGGTGGCGGGCCCGCGGCCGTTCAAGCGGTACGTCGCCGGGGCCTTGTCACGCCTTGCTGTCCCGAGGTCACAGATTCATTTCAAATCAGGGCAAAGGGTTTAGGCCCACCATACGCCCGGTCTGGAAGCGTGGGCCCCGTCTGAAAGCGTAGGCGACAGGCAAGGAGGCAAGGTGACGACTTCTGATATCGCCGAGTCCGCGACGACTTCTCATATCGCCGAGTCCGCGATGATGACCTTCCCCGGAAGCACCCGTGTCGAGATGGTCATGGGCATGCCGGTGAGCGTGGACATCCGCACCGCCCTCCCGGCACGCGAGCTCATCCCCCTGCTGGACAACGCGTTCGCCTGGCTGAGATGGGTGGACGACACCTTCAGCCCGACCAAGGAGGACAGCCAGATCGGCCGGCTCAACCGCGGCCAGACGATCAGGCAGATCCCCGAGCTCGTCGAGGTCCTGCACCGCTGCGACGAGCTCAGCGAGGCCACCGGCGGCTGGTTCGAGGCGCGCATCAACGGCGTGATCGACCCCTCCGGCTACATCAAGGGCTGGGCGCTGGAGCGGCTGTCGCGGGCGCTGTCCAACGCCGGCGCCGGCGACCACCGCATCACCGCGGGCAACGACATCAGGGTGCGCGGCTCGGCCGCCCCGGGCGAACGCTGGCGCGTCGGGGTCCGCGATCCGCGCGACGGCACCGTACGCAAGGTCGTCTTCGCCCACGACCTGGGCCTGGCCACCTCCGGCGGCGCGCCCATCGTCAACCCGCACACCGGAGAGGTCCAGTCCGGGCTGGGCTCGGTCACGGTGATCGGCCCCGACCTCGGCCTGGCCGACGCCTACGCCACCGCCATCTACGCCATGGGCCCCCTGCCTGGCCGCCGCTTCGCCACCGACCTGGCCCGCTCGGGCCCGTACGAGACCATGATCGTCACCCACGACGGCCAGGAGCTCACCACGCCCGGCTTCGCCCGCTACAGCACCGCCCAAACCCGCCTGGCCGGCTGACCCACCCACCACCGACACCGCCAGGCCGCCCGGCCCGCTCCGGGGCCCGGCGTGCCGGACCGCGCTCCTCACCCGGCCGGCTCCAAGGAGGCGCGCCCGATGATCCGGCCCGATGATCCGGCCCGACGATCCGGCAGGGCCGGCCGGGGCCCGCAGTGGGCCGAGCCCGGCCATCGGGACCGGCACCCGCCACACAGAACCCCGTCCCGACCCCGAAGACGTATGCGCGAAGTCCTCCCTCGAAGCGGCGACGCTAGGCGTCGGGATGTTTGCGCAGATATTCGATGTAGATCGGCCGCAGTGCCTCGCCGAGCTTGCCCTCACCCGCCGCGATGGCGTCGCTGAGCAGCGCGGAGACCTTGCTGAGGTCGTTGGCGGTCTCGTTGGAATGACCGCTGGCGGCCTCCGCCGCCGGGATCACCTTAAGCAACTCCCACAGGAACCCCAGGTCCCCATGGCGCACGGCGTAACGCACCGCCCGATCGTGCAACTCGTCGGCCGGCAGCGACTCGAGCCCGTTAGCGTTCGCGTCCATCTCGATCCCTCCCCTGCACGCCTCTTCCCCCCGTTGGACCGACGATAACCGGTGACTACCGACAGTGACCGAAGGGCATCGTAGTGACTGCGCCTCTATCGCAGCGCCGATCACAAGTGGGAGGATCAACCAGCGTGAGATTCATCATCAGAACCATCGCCGCGGCAGTGGCCCTGTGGGTGGCCATCCAGTTCATCGACGGCATCGATGTGGACGCCCCCACCAACACGGCCAGATACTGGGGCGTCC
Organism: Nonomuraea sp. NPDC049709; assembly: GCF_040674815.1. Taxonomy (NCBI): domain Bacteria; kingdom Bacillati; phylum Actinomycetota; class Actinomycetes; order Streptosporangiales; family Streptosporangiaceae; genus Nonomuraea; species Nonomuraea sp. NPDC049709. Next base: position 36,140 of record NZ_JBFANM010000009.1, on the reverse strand, counting down.
TGCTGCTCGTGGCCTTGATCTTCGGTGTCATCAACGCCATCGTCAAGCCCATCGTGAAGGCGCTCGGCTGCGCGATCATCGTGCTGACACTGGGACTGTTCCTGCTCGTCATCAACGCGGCCATGCTGCTGCTGACGAGCTGGATCGCCGGCGAGCTGGACATCCCCTTCCATGTCGACAACTTCTACCCGGCCGCCTTCTGGGGAGCGATCATCATCAGCGTCGTGAGCTGGTTGCTCGGCCTGTTCATCCCCGACAACGACTGACCCTTCCCATGGAGCTCGACGGCGCCGGCCTGACCTGCGCGCAGGTCCACCAGGCCGCGTACGACGGGGCCCGGGTCACGATCGCCTCCCTGGATCGGGCCCGGGCCGCGTGGGCCACCGCTCAAGAGCTGACCGGCCCCGTGTACGGCAAGAGCACGGGGGTGGGGGCGAACAGGGACGTCATGCTGGAGGGAGCGGGCCTCGGCCTGCTGCGCAGCCACGCGTGCGGCGCCGGCCCGCCGATCGGGCCCGCCCGGGCCAGGGCGATGCTCGTGGTCCGGCTCAACCAGCTCCTCGCGGGCGGCTCCGGGGTCGATCCGGCCGTCTGCCGGGCGCTGGCGTACGCGATCGAGCACCGCTACACCCCGCCGCTGCGCACGTACGGCGCCATCGGCACCGGCGACCTCACGGCCCTGGCCACCACGGCCCTGTGCCTCCTGGGCGAGCTCCCCTGGCACCGCGACCCCCAGCAAGCCCCCGCGGACCCGCCCCGCCACGACTTCGCCCCGGGCGACGCGCTGCCGTTCATCAGCTCGGGAGCGGCCACCCTGGCCGACGCCGCCATCGCCGGTCACCGCCTGCGCCTCCTCCTCGACGCCGCCGTCGACGTGGCCGCGATGTCGTTCACCGCCGTGGACGCCTCGGCCGAGCCGCTGGCCGCCGCCGTGCAGGAGGTCCGGCCGCATCCCGGCCAGGCCGCCGTGGCCGCCCGGCTGCGCGGCCTGCTCTCCCACGAGCCCACCACCCGCATCCAGGACCCGTACGGCTTCCGCGCCTTCGCCCAGGTGCACGGCGCCGCCATGGACGCCCTCGCGAGAGCCGTCGCCGCGATCGAGGTCGACCTCAACTCCGCCACCGAGAACCCCCTCATCGCCGGCGGCCTGGCCTGGCACAACGGCAACTTCCATTCGGCCCCCGTGGCCCTGGCCCTCGACGCGCTGCGGGCCGCGCTCGTGCAGACGGCCCAGCTCAGCACGGCCCGGCTGGCCACCCTCATGGACCCGGCCTACACCGGTCATCTCCCCTTCCTCGCCGACAGCCCCGGCGCCTCGGGAGCCCTGATCCTCGAGTACGTGGCCCAGGACGCCCTGTCCGACCTGCGCCACCTGGCGACCCCGGTGACGACGGGCACGGCGGTGATCTCGCGGGGCGCGGAGGACCACGCCGGCTTCGCCACCCAGGCCGCCCGCCACACCCTGCGCTGCCTGGAGCCCCTGGAGGTCGTGCTGGCCTGCGAGCGCACCGCCGCCGCCCGCGCACTCCACCCGGCCACGCCCGACCGCCCGCTCACCGAAGACCTGGAGGAATCCCGCCGCGCCCTGTCACGGCACCCGCCGCACCGGCTATGACGCCTGGGCGACCGAGCCGCGCTCCCTGAGCGTGGGCTTCTGCACGACGCGCCGCCGCCGGGTGCCGCCGTCCGCCGCCGCCGCGATCAGCCGCACCGCCGCCCGCACGATGCCGTCGATGTCCCAGTCGACGGTCGTGAGCCCCGGCGTGAGCAGGCCCGACATCGGGTGATCGTCGTAGCCCATGACGGACACGTCGCCGGGCACGGACAGCCCCAGCTCCTGCGCCGCCGCGTAGACCCCGTAGGCGATGGAGTCGGCGAAGCAGAACACCGCGCTCGGCTTGTTGCGGCTCAGCAGCTCGTGGGCGGCCGCCGTGGCCCCCACCAGCCCGTGAGGGGCGGTGGTGACCTCGATGTCCAGGCCCAGCCGCTCGGCCTCGGCCGTGACGTGCACGTCGGCGGGCCGGTCGGGCGTGCTGGCCCGGGTCGGGGTGAGGACGGCGATGCTGCGGTGGCCCATGGCCCGCAGGTGCTCCAGGGCCAGCGTCACCCCGCGCCGGTTGTCGAAGACGACCTCGCCCGCCGTGCCGGAGATCGAGTCGCCGATCGCGACCACCGGAACCGACTCGCACAGCTCGGGCCAGAACGCGGCCGCCGGGTCGATCGGCTGCACGATCATCCCGTCCACGCGCTGGTCACGGAGCTGCTGGGCCATGGCCCGCTCCCTGGCCGGGTCGCCGACCGCGTCGAGGATCAGGGCGTAGCGATCCTTCTCCCGCAGGCCCCTGCTGATGCCGACCGCCAGGGACTGCTGCCAGAGGTCCTCCAGCGAGCCGCACAGCAGGCCGATCATGCCGGTGCGCCCGCTGGCCAGAGCTCTGGCGATGGGATCGGCCTCGTAGCCGAGCTCGGCGGCCGCGGCACGCACGCGCTCCATCGTCTCCTCCGACACCTGCAGGCCGCGTAGCGCGTAGGAGACGGCCGCCGGTGACAGGCCTGTGGCCTGGGCCACCTCACGGATCGTCGCTCTCTTGCGAGGCATTACGCCAGCCTATTGCGTAGCACCGACAGACGCCGATTCCCGCCACGATCCTGTCGGGTTCGCCACGCGGTCCGGCACTCGCCGGGCGCGTCACCCTCCGGCAGGAGGACCCCCGTTGACAAGCGCCAAGTGAAGCGCTTCACTGAACCGTATCAGTGAAGCGTTTCACAAGGAAGACATCACAGCGTGAGGCGTTTACATGTATTGTGAGTAGGAAATAGCGGAAGGAGGGCCGCCGACCATGAGCGTCGACGTGCATCAGCACCTGTGGACAGATGCGTTCGTCGATGCCCTGCGCGCCCGCACGTCCCCTCCCCACCTCGACGGCTGGACGCTGATCCTCGACGGCGAGCCGCCGTACGAGGTGGATCCCGCCGACCACGAGCACCGCGACACCACCGGCCTGGAGCTGGCGCTGGTGTCGCTGTCGAGCCCGCTGGGGATCGAGTTCCTGCCTCCCGAAGAAGGCCGGCCGCTGATCGACGCCTACCACGACGGCGCCCTGGCGCTGGGCGAGCCCTTCGGGGCGTGGGCGGCCACCTGCCACAGCGAGCCTGACCCGGACCGCCTCGCCAAGGATCTCGACCGCGGGTTCGCGGGCCTGCAGATCCCCGCCACGGCCGAGCCCGACGACCGGCTGCTGGAGGTGCTGACCGCCAGGGACCTGCCGCTGTTCGTGCACCCCGGCCCGGCCGCCCCCATGGCCGGCGCGCCGCCGTGGTGGCCGGCGCTGGTGCCGTACGTGCAGCAGATGCACGCGGCCTGGCACTACTTCCACACCGTCGTCCGGCCCCGGCATCCCCGGCTGCGGGTCTGCTTCGCGCTCCTCGCGGGGCTGGCGCCGCTGCACTCGGAGCGCCTGATCACCCGGGGCGGCGGCGGTCGCGGCCTGGTCGACCGGGACTTCTTCGTGGAGACCTCCTCGTACGGCCCGCGCGCCATCGACGCCATCGTCCGCGAGCTCGGCATCGACGTCGTGGTCAACGGCTCCGACGCCCCCTACGCCACCGCCCCCGACCCGGGACTCGGCGCGGCCGCCGGCCACGCCATCACGGTCGTCAACCCCCGTCGGCTGCTGCGAGGGAGTGCCGTCGCCTGGAGAAGCGGCGGGAGCGCAGCGACCGGAGCGGGGGAAGGCGGCGTCATGTGGCGACCGGGCCCGTCGGACGGAGTGAGGCCATGAGCAGGGAAGGAGACTCGTACGTGAGCACCACTGAGCAGATCCAGGGCGGGGGCACCTGTGCCGGGCTCCCGGAGCGCACTCTCGACCGCCGTGAGCTGCGCGACCTGGTGAACGAGCTGGCCGCCCGCCCGGAGGAGTGGCGTGACCAGGTGGACTTCCCGGCGGACGGCGGGCGCCACTACGCCTCGCTCTACCGCGACGCGTACGTGGACGTCTGGCTGCTGTGCTGGCGCCCCGAGGACGACACGGGCTGGCACGACCACGACATCTCCTCGGGAGCCGTGCACGTGGTGCGGGGGGCGCTGCGGGAGTGCAACCCGCGCATCGGCGGCGAGCACCTGGAGACCGTGGTGCCGGAGGGGCAGTCGTTCTCGTTCGGGCCCGACCACATCCACCGGCTCACCGGCGCGGTGGACGAGAGCGTCTCGATCCACGCCTACTCGCCGCCGCTGTGGCGGCTCGGCCAGTACTCGATCGACCCGAGCGGCGTCATGCGCCGCGTGTCGGTGAGCTACGCCGACGAGCTGCGGCCTATGGACGACCCGATCGGCTCCGTGGCCTGAGCACGCAGCAGGTTCCGCACGGCTCGACGTCCGGCAGCGTGATCCACAGGCAGCAGGTCCTGCGGAAGAAGCCGTCGTCGGCGGGCTCGACGAGCCCGTCGACCGGCCGGCCGACCTCCTTCAGCAGGCTCATGTAGTCGCCGGGCACGATCGAGACCAGCGGGTGGGCGATCGCCTCCGCCGTGGATCCCCACAGCGTCCGCTCACCCACCTTGGCGACGGAGCCGATGGCCTCGACCAGCGGCCGCTGCGCCTCCTCCAGCGCCCCGGCGATCGCGGCGGCGCCGGTGCCCCAGCTCACCCGCGTGGCCGCGAGCGTCACCCCGGCGTCCGACACCCTGAAGTACGTGTCCGCCAGCCGCATGACCGGCACCCGCCCGTCCAGCGCCCACCCGAGCGCCATCGGCAGCGTGTGCCAGTATCCGAACGTCTTCCAGAACAGCGCCGCGCCGACGTGCCGTGGCGCGTTCCAGCGCGCGGCCGTCTCGTCGATGAGCCGGCACAACAACGTGTACGGCTCCTGCACCAGCTCGCCGACCGGCGTCCAGCTCTCGTCGGGCTCGATGACCAGGCCGGGCTCCACCCCGAACACCCCGCCACGCCCGTCGGCAAGACGCTGGAGGGTCTCGGTCAACACGCTGGAACTCCCGGAAACATCTAAAGGTTAGCCTTACCTAAAGTAGCAGGGCGACCGGCGAACCACCCAGCCACGATCTGCGCCGCGATCACTCCCAGCCCCGCCACCAGCGGCACCGTCCAGCCGCCCGACACCTGCCTGAGGAACCCGAAGAGCAGCGGCCCGAGCGCCGCGATCACGTATCCCACGGACTGCGCCACGGCCGACAGAGCGGTCACCGTGGCGGGATCGGCCGGCCGCAGCGCGATGATCAGCAGCGCCAGCGCGAACGAGGCCCCCTGGCCGATGCCGAGCACGACCATCCACAACCACGGGAGGGTCGTCGGGGCCAGCAGCACGCCCAGGTAGCCGAGCACGGTCAGGACGCCGGCCCCGACCACGTACGGCACCTGCGAGGCGCGCCGCCCGGCCAGCACGGGGACCGCGAGCGAGGTGCCGACCTGGACCAGGTTCGTCAGGCTGAGCAGGTAGCCGGCCTGGTCGGCGGGCAGGCCGGCCTCCAGGTAGATCGTCGGCAGCCAGGCCAGCATGACGTAGAAGGTGAGCGACTGCAGGCCCATGAGCGCGGTGACGTACCAGGTGACGCGGCTGCGCAGCACCGTGCCGAACGGTCTGGGCCCGTTCGGCCCGCCAGGCTGCTTGCGCAGCGCCTGCGGCAGCCACAGCAGCGCCGCCAGCAGCGCGGGGACGGCCAGGAGGGCCGAGACGCCGCGCCAGCCGTACCCGGTGGCGTGTTCGAGCGGGATCACCAGCGCGGAGGCGGCCGCCGCGCCCGCCACCACACAGGAGACGTAGACGCCGGTCATGAGGTTGACCTGAGTGGGGAAGTGCTGCTTGACGATGCCGGGCATGGAAACGTTCATCACGGCGATCGCGGTGGCGGCCAGGGCCGAGCCGAGGTAGAGCACGGGAGCGCCGTCGAGTCCGCGCAGCGCGAGGCCCGCCGCGATGACCAGCAGGCCCGCCAGCAGCGTGCGGTCGAGGCCCACGCGCCGGGCGAGCATCGGCGTGAGCGGACCGAATACGCCCAGGCAGACCACCATGACAGTGGTGATCGCGCCGCCGCCCGCGGGCGAGAGGCCCACGTCGTTCATGATCTCGTCGAGGAGCGGGGAGACCCCTGCGATGGCGGGGCGCAGGTTGAGCGCGGCCAGCGCGAAGCCGATGACCAGCAAGGCGGATCTCAACGACATAGAGGACCACTCTCGCACAAGCCCTTGACAACGTTGTCTACCCCTCCCGATTAGGAAATGATCCTGGCGTGAGACCGACCATGAAGGACGTCGCCTCGGCGGCGGGCGTGGCGCTGAAGACCGTCTCGCGCGTCGTGAACGGCGAGCCGGGCGTGCACCCGGCCACCGCCGAGCGGGTGCGCACGGCCATCGACCGGCTGGGCTACAGCCGCAACGAGAGCGCCCGGGTGCTGCGCAGGGGCACGACCGCGACGATCGGGCTGGTCATCGAGGACGTCGCGGACCCGTTCTACTCGGGGTTGAGCAGGGCCGTGGAGGCCGTCGTGATCGACCATGGCTGTCTGCTGCTGAGCGGCTCGTCCGGGGAGGAGCCCGGCAGGGAGCGCGAGCTGGTCGAGACGTTCTGCGCGCGCAGGGTGGACGGGCTGATCGTGGTGCCCGCGGGCGACGACCACACCTACCTGCGGTCCGAGCTGGAGGCGGGGACGCCCGTGGTGTTCGCGGACCGGCCGCCGGGGGCGGGGATCGACGTGGACACCGTGCTCACCGACAACGTGGGCGGGGCCCGGCAGGCCGTACGCCACCTTCTGGTCCACGGCCACCGCAGGATCGCCTTCCTCGGCGACGACCCGGCGATCTTCACGGCGGCCGAGCGGCTGCGCGGCTACCGGGCGGAGCTGGGCGGGCTCTTCGACGAGCGCCTGGTGTCGATGCGGCCGCCGGCTCTGGAGTCGGTCCGCGCCGACCTGGAGCGCATGCTCGCCCTCGACGACCCGCCGACGGCGCTGTTCACCGGCAACGGCCGCTACACCGTGACCACCCTGCGGGCGCTGGCGGGGCGGCGGCCGGCGCTGGTCGGGTTCGACGACTTCGAGCTGGCCGACCTGCTCGACCCGGGGGTGAGCGTGGTCGCGCAGGACCCGTACTGGATGGGGCGGGTGGCGGCCGAGCTGCTGTTCCGCCGCCTGCGCGGCGACTCGGGCCCGCCCGAGCACATCGAGCTCCCGGTACGCCTCATCGCCCGCGGCTCGGGCGAGACCCTGACGGGCTAGGTGCGGAGCTGGACCCGGGCGGGCCGCAGCACGCCCGCCAGCGCGAGCGCCACCAGGATGCCCGCACCACCGGCCGCCGCGATCGCGTACGAGGGCGCGATCACCTCGCCCAGCACCCCGACCAGCGCCGCACCGGCGGCCTGCCCCGTCATCAGCCCCGCCGACTGCAGCCCGAACGCCTGCCCCCGCACCTCCTCGGGTACCACATCCACGAACCGCCGCTGCAACCCGAGCTGGTACGACAGCCCGGCCGCCGCCACCGCCGCGAGCACAGCCGCCCAGACGACCCCCGGCGTGAACGCGAACGCCAGCCACGGCACCCCCAGCAGCACCGCCAGCGGCAACGACAGCCGCTCGCGCAGCTCCGGTGCCGCGAAGCGCCCGACCGCGAACTCCCCGACCGCCATCCCGCCGGCCGCCGCCGCGAGCACCACCCCGGCCTGCCCCTGCCCGCCCATGTAGGGCACCACCATGGCCTCCGCCCCCGCCACGCACACGCACGGCAGCCACGCGGCCAGCAGCAGCCCGCGCACCCGGCCGTCGGCCAGCAAGCGCCGATTGACCCGCAACGTCTGCCGCACCGCCCCCGCCCCGCCCCGGCCGTCCGCACCCCGCGCCGGCCGGTAGGGCAGCCCGAACCGCAGCACCACCGCCGCCACCACGGACAACCCGGCCGTGGCGGCCAGCGCGCCCGACGGCCCGGTGACGGCCAGGAAGGCGCCCCCGACCGCCAGCCCCGCGATCTGCGCGCCCGCCGAGGCCACGTTGAGCACCGAACGCCCCAGCACGAACGCGTCCCCCGGCAGCACCTCGGGCAGCATCGCCGCCCGAGCCGCGAAGAACACCGGCGAGAACAACCCCGTGACCAGCACCAGGACCAGCAACCCCCACACCGGCAGCCCGGCGTAGGCCAGCAGCAGGCAGGTGACCGCCCTGACCAGCTCCCCCACCACCATCAGCGCCCGCGGCGACATCCGGTCGGCCAGCGAGAGCAGGAACAGCCCGCCCGCGATGTACGGGAGCCACCCGGCCATGTACGCGGCGGCCGAGAGCCCGGGCGACCCGGTCCGCGCGTACACCAGCACGGACAGGGCCAGCATCTTGATCCCGTCGGCGCCCACCAGCAGCACGAAGCTGCCGAACAGCACCCGGAACTCCTTGACGGCGAACACCTCGCCGAACGTCGCGCCCTTCACGGTCCCGATGGTGTGGCCCGGTCCCGCACCGAGGCGAATCTTTCGGATATAACCGAAAGATGATGGTGACGATCGAGGTCGTCCCGCAGGATCTGATGGCCAGCAGGTTCGCGATCTCGCCGCTCATCGAGACCATGCACGCGCAGTGGGTGCTCGCGGGCCGCTACCGGGCGGGCGTGAACGGGCCGTGGGTGGCGCGGTGGCGGGAGACGTACGAGGGGCTGGTGCGCGAGCACCCCGCGCTGAGGGCGGCCGCCGCGATCAGCGGCAACAAGGGGGACGCCAACGTCGACTTCATCGCGCCTCCTCCCACGGCCGTGGACGTGCCGTTCGAGGTGGAGCTGGCCGCCATGCGCGCGACGCCGCTGGAGCAGGCGCACGCCGAGATCGCGCGGGCGCTGGCCAAGCGCCCGCCCGTGACCGGCTGGGTCAGGGACCTGCTGCTGGGGCCCGAGGTCGTGGCGCGGTTCGCGGACGCGTACGAGGCGTTGTGGACGTACGTCCTGTCCCACGAGTGGCCGCGGTTCCGCGCGATCCTGCAGCGTGACGTGGCGCAGCGGGCGGGGCGGCTGGCCGCGTACGGGTGGCAGGCGGCGCTGGAGGACCTCAGCCCCCGCGTGCACTGGCGGGCCGGCGGCCGGATCGAGATCGACATGATGTCCACCGGCCGGATCCACCGGCTCGACGGCAAGGGGCTGCTCTTCCTGCCCTCGGCGTTCCTGGACAACATCGGCACCTACCTGGACGACGCCTGGCCGTACGCGATGATCTACCCCGCCCGGGGCACCGCGGCCCCGCCGCCCGCGCCCGACGCGGACCTGGCGGCGCTGATCGGCCGCAGCCGCGCCCGCATCCTCGCCGAGCTGGCCGAACCCGCCACCACCACCCAGCTCGCCGCCCTGCTCGGACAGAGCCTGGGCACGACGGGCGGCCACGTCTCCGCCCTGCGCAGGACCGGCCTCATCACCGGCACCCGCACCGGCCGCAGCGTCCTGTACACCCGCACCCCCTTGGGCGACGCCCTGCTCGGCGGCTGACCCCGCCCCCTCGCCTCCCTGAAGGACCCTCCGCCGGCGTACGGCGGGGAGGGAAGCGCGGGTCGGTCGTATCCGAGCACACCGGTGTAGTCTTTGCGCATCAGTTCTGCAACTTTGTTCACGCAACGCAACCAGGAGCGCGCGCATGAATGCCGCCGACGTCGCACCAGAGGCGCAGGCCAGGTTCCCCCATGAGCTGATGTACGCGGCGGCCCAGCAGTACTACATGGAGGACGCCACCCAGGGCGACATCGCCAAGCGGCTGGGCGTCAGCCGGGCGACCGTGAGCCGCCTGCTCACCGAGGCCCGCAGGCAGGGCATCGTCGAGATCAAGGTGCACCGCCCGGCCACCCTGGAGGACGGCCCGCTGGCCGCCGAGGTGGCCCAGGCGCTCAACCTGGAGCGCGTCTACCTGGTCCCCAAGGTCAGCGGCCCGGCACTGGGCCCCTGGCTGGCCCCCGGCGTGACCCGCGCGCTGGCCGCCGTCGGCCTGGAGTCGGGCGACGTCGTGCTGGTCTCCTCGGGCACCACGGTCTACGAGTGCGCCCGCCAGGGCCTGGGCCAGTATCCGGGCGTCACGATCGCGCCGGCCGTGGGCGGCCAGGAGGAGCCGCAGCCCTGGTTCCAGACCAACGAGACCACCCGCATCCTGGCCGAACGCTCCGGCGGGGTGCCCGCCTACCTCTACGCGCCGGCCCTACCCGGCCCCGAGCTGTTCTACTCGCTGCAGCACGAGCCGTCCGTGCGCCGGGTGATGGACCTGTGGGCGCACGCCAAGTGCGCGATCGTGGGCGTCGGCTCGGCTCCGCTGATGCGGCAGATGGTGCCCTCCCTCATGCCGCGCGACGCCGAGAGCCTGCGCCAGGCCGTGGGGGACGTGTGCATGCGGGTCTACGACCGCGACGGGGCCCCGGTCACGTACCCGGGCAGCGAGCGCCTGGTCGCCACGAAGCTGGAGGAGCTGCGCCGCATCCCGCACACGATCGCCGTCGCGGTCGGCGCGGAGAAGGTGCTCTCGATCGTCGCCGGGGCCAGGGGCGGCTACTTCAACCAGCTCGTCACCGACACCCCCACCGCGGAGGGCCTGGTCGCAGCCGCTCACCAGCTCTGAACACTTTTGCTGGACAAAGTTTCTGACCGCGCGCTAACGTGAGCCGCACCACAGGACGTGCCCTCCTGTGAGGGCACGTCCCTGTCTCGGGGGCAGCGAGCGTCATTGATCAGCGAGTGAGGAATGAACCCGTGAACAGAGCTCAGATGCGGACCACCGCGTTCGCCGCAGTGGCAGTGCTCGCCGGCTCGGTGCTGGCCGCGTGCGGCTCAGGATCCGGCTCCACCAGCGGGGACACCGGCGGCAACCCCGGCGGCGGCGACCTGCAGGGCGCCAAGGTCGCCTTCCTCATGCCCGACCTCGCCTCGACCCGCTACGAGCTGCAGGACAAGCCGCTGTTCGAGGCCAGGATGAAGCAGCTCTGCCCGAGCTGCGAGGTCATCTACCAGAACGCCGACTCCGACGCGGCCAAGCAGCAGCAGCAGGCCAACAGCGCGCTCGCCCAGGGGGTCAAGGCCATCGTGCTCGACCCGGTCGACTCCGCCGCCGCGGCCACCATCGTCAAGACGGCCCAGTCGCAGCAGGTCCCGGTCATCGCCTACGACCGCCCGATCCCGGCCACGCCCGCCGACTACTACATCTCGTTCGACAACGAGAAGATCGGCTCCATGATCGCCCAGTCCCTGGTCGACCACCTCAAGGCCGAGAAGGCCGAGGGCGGCATCCTCCAGGTGAACGGCTCGCCCACGGACGCGGCGGCCGGGCTGATCAAGAAGGGCATCCACAGCGCGGTGGACCCCAGCGGGTTCAAGCTGCTGGCCGAGTACGACACCCCCGACTGGCAGCCGGAGAAGGCGCAGACCTGGGTCAGCGGCCAGATCACCCAGTTCAAGGACCAGATCGTCGGCGTGGTCGCGGCCAACGACGGCACCGGCGGCGGCTCGATCGCCGCGTTCAAGGCCGCGGGTGTGAAGGTGCCGCCGGTCACCGGAAACGACGCCGAGATCGCCGCCGCCCAGCGCATCGTCTCGGGCGACCAGTACAACACGATCTCCAAGCCCATCAAGATCGTGGCCGAGGCGTCGGCGAACGTGGCCTGGGAGTTCATGCAGGGCAAGAAGCCCGCCGGCAAGGCCACGCTGTACAACACGCCGTCCGAGCTGTTCGTCCCCACGGTCGTGACCAAGGAGAACATCAAGGAAGTGCTGTTCGACAGCGGCATCATGAAGGCCGCCGACGTGTGCACGGGTGAGTACGCCAAGGGCTGCGAAGAGCTCGGAATCAAGTAATGAGCGTCCTTTCCCTGCGCGGCGTCAACAAGACCTTCGGGGCGGTGGCCGCGCTCACCGACATCGAGCTCGACGTCGACGCCGGCCAGGTGGTCGCCGTGGTGGGCGACAACGGCGCGGGCAAGTCGACGCTGGTCAAGATCCTGTCGGGCGTGCACCCGCCGGACTCGGGCACGATCACGTTCGAGGGCCGCGACGTGGAGATCCCGACCCCGGCCGCCGCCCACAAGCTGGGCATCGCCACCGTCTTCCAGGACCTGGCGCTCTGCGAGAACCTGAACGTCATCCAGAACCTCTTCCTCGGCCAGGAGATCCGCCCGCTGCGGCTGAACGACGTGGCCATGGAGACCCGCTCGTGGGAGCTGCTCCGCCAGCTCTCCGCCAAGATCCCCAGCGTGCGGGTGCCGGTGGCGGCGCTGTCGGGCGGCCAGCGGCAGACGGTGGCGATCGCCCGTTCGCTGCTCGGCGACCCGAAGGTCATCATCCTGGACGAGCCCACCGCCGCGCTGGGGGTGGCCCAGACGGCCGAGGTGCTCAACCTGGTCGAGCGGCTGCGCGAGAACGGCCTGGGCGTGATCATGATCAGCCACAACATGGCGGACGTGAAGGCCGTCGCCGACACCGTGGCGGTGCTGCGGCTCGGCCGCAACAACGGAGTGTTCGACGTGGACCAGGTCTCCACCGAGGACATCATCGCCGCCATCACCGGCGCCACCGACAACGTGGTGTCCAGGCGGGCGGCGCGCGGGCAGGAAGGACAGTCGTGACCGCAATGACGACCGACCGCCAGGACGAGCGGCTGCAGCACCGCGACGGGCTGCGCGGCGCGCTCGCCGACATCGTCGAGCGGGCCCGCGGCGGTGACCTGGGCGTCATCCCGGTCGTGGTCGGGCTCGTGGTCATCTGGACGGTGCTGCAGATCCTGAACCCGATCTTCCTGTCCAGCGCGAACCTGGTGAACCTCACGCTGGAGTCCGCCGCCGTCGGCATCATCGCGCTCGGCATCGTGTGCGTGCTGCTGGTGGGGCAGATCGACCTGTCCGTCGGCTCGGTCAGCGGCCTGTCGGGGGCGGTGCTCGCGGTGCTGTTCGTGAGCGAGGGCCTGCCGGTCTGGCTGGCGATCGCGGCCTCGGTGGTCATGGGCGCGGTCATCGGGTGGGTGTACGGGCAGCTCTTCAACCGGTTCGGGGTGCCCAGCTTCGTGATCACGCTGGCCGGGCTGCTGGCCTTCCTCGGGCTGCAGCTGTACGTGCTGGGCACCAAGGGGTCGATCAACCTGCCGTTCGACTCGGGGCTGGTGAACTTCGCGCAGCTCGACTTCGTACCGGCGTGGTTGTCGTACACGTTCGCGGTGGTCGCCGCCGTCTGGTTGTTCGCCAGCGGTTTCCTGCACGCACGGGGGCGGCGCAGGGCGGGGCTGTCGGCGAGGAGCGTCACCACGCTGGCCGTCAGGAGCGTGGCGCTGCTGGTGGTGCTGGCGTTCGTGGTCTGGTACCTCGGCCAGACCCGCGGCGTCGGCTGGATGTTCGTCTTCTTCGTGGCGCTGGTGCTGATCATGCACTACCTGCTGTCGCGGACGAAGTGGGGCCGGGCCGTCTACGCCGTGGGCGGCAACGTGGAGGCCGCGCGGCGGGCGGGCATCAACGTCAAGGCGATCTACACCTCCGTGTTCGTGCTCTGCTCGACGTTCGCCGCGGTCGGCGGCATCCTGGCCGCGGCCCGGCTGGCGGCGGCCAACCAGAGCAGCGGCGCGGGCGACGTCAACCTCAACGCGATCGCCGCGGCCGTGATCGGCGGGACGAGCCTGTTCGGCGGGCGCGGCACGGCGTTCGGCGCGCTGCTCGGGATCATCGTGATCCAGTCGATCTCCAGCGGCCTCACCCTGCTCAACCTGGACTCCTCGATCCGGTTCGTGGTCACCGGGGCCGTGCTGCTGCTCGCCGTGATCGTCGACTCCGTGTCGCGCCGGTCGAGGACCTCCCACGGCAGGGCCTGATGGCGATCATCTGCGTGGACGCGGGGACCACGGTCATCAAGGCGGTCGGGTACGACTCCTCGGGCGCGGAGACCGCCGTCGCCCGGCGCGAGACGGTGGTGTCCAGGCCCGCGCCGGGGCACGCCGAGCAGGACATGGGCGCGGTCTGGGACGCGGTCGCGGCCACCGTGCGCGAGGTCGCGGCCCAGGTGGGCGGTGCCGAGTTCGTGGCGGTCACGGCCCAGGGCGACGGCTGCTGGCTGGTGGACGCCGGCGGCGCGCCGACCGGCCCCGCGATCCTCTGGAACGACGCCAGGGCGGCCGCCACGGTGGACGGCTGGACGCGATCGGGGCTCGCGGCGGCGGCCTTCCGCCGCAACGGCTCCTCGGCGGCCTCCGGGCTGCCGCACGCCATCCTGACCTGGCTGCGCGCCAACGACCCCGCCCGCCTCGACCGGTCGAGCGCGATGCTCACCTGCGGCGGCTGGATCTTCTCCCGGATGACCGGGGAGCTGGTGGCCGACGAGTCCGACGCCTCAGCCCCGTTCATGGACCTGCGGGCGCGGGCGTACTCGCCGGAGCTGCTGGGGCTGTTCGGCCTGGAGTGGGCCGAGCGGCTGCTGCCCCCGGTCCGGCCCTGCCCCGTCGCCGAGCTGACCCCGCACACTGCCGCCGAGCTGGGGCTGGCCGCCGGGACTCCGGTCGTGATGGCCCCCTACGACATCGCCGCCACGGCGCTGGGCGCGGGCGCGGTGGCGGCCGGGCAGGCGTGCGGCATCCTCGGCACCACGCTCTGCACCGAGGTCGTCGTCGAGTCCCCCGACCTGGAGGGCTCACCGACCGGCATCACGATCGCGTTGCCCGGCGGCTACCTGCGGGCCTTCCCCACGTTCGCGGGCACCGAGGTGGTGCAGTGGACGTGCCGCCTGCTGGGGCTGGGCGATCCGGCCGAGCTGGGCGAGCTGGCCCTGCTGAGCGAGCCGGGCGCGGGCGGGCTGGCGTTCCTGCCGTACCTGTCGCCGGCCGGGGAGCGGGCGCCGTTCTCCGATCCGCTGGCCAGGGGGGCGCTGCTCGGCATGTCGTTCGAGCACGGCCGCGAGCACGTCGCCAGGGCGGTGCTCGAAGGGCTCACGATGGTCATCCGCGACTGCCTGGTGGCCACCGGTGCCGCGCCGACGGAGCTGCGAGTGTGCGGGGGCGGCTCGGCCAGCGCCACCTGGCTCGGGCTGATCGCCGACGTCACGGGGCTGCCGGTACGCCGGTCGGCCGACGCCGAGGTCGGGGCGCGGGGGGCGTACCTGGTGGGGCTGGCCGCGACCGGTGCGGAGCCGTCCATCGCCGCGGCGGCCGGGCGGCACGTACGCCTGCGCGACGCGGTCGAGCCCGACCCCGCCCGCCGCGGGTTCTATGACCGCTGGTTCGAGGACTTCCTCACCCTGCGCGCCACCGACGCCAGCGCCTGGCCGCTGCTCGGCGCCATGAGGGGTCGTACATGAGCGTGTGGATCGGCATCGACCTCGGCACGCAGAGCGTGCGCGCGCTGGCCGTCACCGGCGGCGGCCGGGTGCTCGGCACCGCGAGCCGCCCGCTGACCAGCCACCGCGAAGGTCCCCGCCACGAGCAGGACCCCGAGCAGTGGTGGCGCGAGCTGGCCGCCGCCACCCGGTCGGCGCTGCGCGACCTGCCCGCCGGCGAGCGCGTCGAGGGCGTCGCGGTGGCCGCCACATCTGGAACGGTCCTGCTCACGGACGCTTCCGGCCGTGCTTTGACCCCCGCCCTCATGTACGACGACCGCCGCGCCGACGCCGGCCGGGTGAACGAGGCCGGCGCGCACGTGTGGGAGCGGCTCGGCTACCGGCGCATGCAGCCCAACTGGGCGCTGCCCAAGCTGCTGTGGCTGCTGCGCGACGCCCAGGCGGGCGCCCGCCTGGCCCACCAGAGCGACTTCGTCAACCGGCGCCTCACCGGGCACGAGGTGGCCACCGACCTGAGCAACGCGCTCAAGACCGGCGTGGACCTGATCGAGGAGCGCTGGCCCGCCGACGTGTTCGACGCGCTGGGCGTGCCCGCCGGCCTCCTGCCCGAGGTCGTCCGGCCCGGGACCCGCCTCGGCGTGGTCTGCGCGGCGGCGGCCGAGGAGACCGGGATCCCGACCGGCACCCCGGTGATCGCCGGCACCACGGACGGCTGCGCGGCCCAGCTCGGCGCGGGCGCCCAGCGGGTCGGGAGCTGGAACTCGGTGCTGGGCACGACGCTGGTGCTGAAGGGCGTCACGAAGGAGCTGATCCACGACCCCCTGGGCGTGGTGTACTCGCACCGCGCCCCCGACGGCTCGTGGTTGCCCGGCGGGGCGTCCAGCACGGGCGCGGGCGTCCTGACCAGCGACCTGCCGGACCGCGATCTCGACGCGCTGAGCACGGAGGCCGCGGCACGCTACCGCCTGGGGCCTGGTCGCGTGCGCGTGCCCCCTGCCGTCACCTACCCCCTTGTCTCACGGGGCGAGCGGTTCCCGTTCGCCGCCCCCGGCGCCGAGCGGTTCACGCTCGGCGAGCCGGCCGACGACGTCGAGCGCTACGCCGCCATCCTGCTCGGCGCGGCCTTCGTCGAGCGCCTCTGCTTCGACTACCTCGACCTCCTCGGCGCACCCGTGACCGGCGAGATCATCCTGACCGGCGGCGCCACCAGGAGCGCGTACTGGACCCAGCTCAGGGCCGACGTCCTTGAGCGCCCCGTGACCCTGCGCGAGAACGCCGAGCCCGCCCTGGGCATGGCCGTGCTGGCGGGCGGCGACCCGGCCCGCATGATCAGGACCCGCGCGGTCGTGGAGCCGTCCGGGGCCGACCTGCGGGAGCCGTACCTGCGCTTCGTCGCCGAGCTGGAGGGGCGCGGCTGGCTCGACACGAGTGCCGCGGAACACGCCCGCGAGAGGACCGCCACATGACCGACCTCGTGCTCGTCCGCCACGGCGAGACCGTCTGGCACGCCGAGAACCGCTACGCCGGGATCAGCGACATCGAGCTGACCCCGCGCGGCCACGACCAGGCCGCCCTGCTGGCGGGCTGGGCCGAGCAGGCCGGTCTCGACGCCGTGTGGGCCTCAACGCTCGGCCGCGCGCGGAGCACCGCCGAGACCGCCGCCGCCAAGGCGGGCCTGCCCGTGCGGACCGACGCCCGCCTCCGCGAGCTCGACTTCGGCCAGGGCGACGGCCTCACCTCCGCGGAGATGAAGGCGCGCTTCCCCGAGGCCCGCGCCGCCTTCGAGGCCGACCCCGCCGCGCACCCCCTGCCCGGCGGCGAGGACCCGTACGCGGCCGCCGCCCGCTTCGTCGCCGCGCTGCGGGACATCTGCGCGGCGCACCCCGAAGCCCGCGTGCTGGTGGTCGCGCACACGACCGCCATCAGGCTCGCGCTGTGCCGGCTCATCGGGGTGCCGCTGGGCGAGTACCGGCGGCTGTTCCCGCGCCTGGACAACTGCGCCCTGACCGAGTTGCGCCTGACGGGACCCGACGCCGGACAGGTGGCCATGCTGCAGTACAACTCTCCGATTGGAGCCGTTCGTTGACCATCCAAGTCCTTGCCGCAGGCGACCACTTCGTCCAGAACCGCCTGTTCGTCGACGCGCTCAGGCGCGAGGTTCCCGGCGAGGTGGACATCCGCGAGCTGACGCTGCCGTGGCCGGTCGAGCCGTTCGGCCGCGTGGGCGAGGTGGACGAGGCTTCCGACGTGGAGGACGAGCTGATCGAGGCGCTGCGCGGGGTCGAGGTCTGCGTCACCCAGATGGCGCCGCTGACCAAGCGTGTCCTGGACGCCTCGCCCGACCTGCGGCTGTTCTGCGTGAGCAGGGGCGGGCCGGTCAACGCGAACCTGGAGGCGGCCGCGCGGGCGGGGGTGGCGGTGACGTACGCGCCGGGCCGCAACGCCGTGGCCACCGCCGAGCACACCCTCGCCATGCTGCTGTCCGCCACCCGCCGCATCCCCCGGACGCACGCCGACCTGGCCGGCGGCGTGTGGCGGGGCGACTACTACACCTACGACAACGTCGGGCCCGAGCTGGAGGGCAGCACGGTCGGCCTGGTCGGCTACGGCGCGATCGGCCGCCGCGTGGCCCGCATGCTGGCGGGCTTCGGCGCGAACGTCCTGGTGCACGACCCGTACGTGGACGTGCCGGGCCGGGTCGAGCTGCCCGAACTGCTCGAACGCTCCCGGTTCGTCTCCCTGCACGCCCGCGCCACCCCGGAGACCGCCGGCATGATCGGCGCCGCCGAGCTCGCCGCCATGCCGCGGGGCTCGGTCCTGGTCAACTGCGCCCGGGGCGCGCTGCTCGACTACGACGCCATGTGCGACGCGCTCGACTCGGGCCACCTGTTCGGCGCCGCGATGGACGTCTTCCCGGAGGAGCCGATCCCGCCGGGCTCGCGCCTGCTCACGACGCCGAACCTGGTCATGACCCCGCACCTGGCCGGGGCTAGCAAGGAGACGGCGATGAAGGCGGCCTCGATCGTGGCCGCGGACGTGGCCCGCTACGTACGCGGCGAGCCGCTCGCCCATGTGGCTACCCCTTGAGCGCCCCCGCCATCAGCCCCCGCATGAAGAACCGCCCCAGCACGACGTAGATCACCATCGTCGGGATCGAGGCGAGGATGGCCGCCGCCATCTGCTGACTGTACGGGGTGGCCTGCGCGCCCGCGATGTTGTTCAGCATCACGGTCGTGGGCCAGCTCGTCGGCCCGGTCAGGAAGACGGCGAACAGGAAGTCGTTCCACAACGAGGTGAACTGCCAGATGATCACCACGGCGATCGCGGGCCCGGACACCGGCAGGACCACCGACCAGTACGCCCGCAACATGCCGGCGCCGTCCACCCGCGACGCCTCGATCAGCTCGTCGGGGATCGTCACGTAGTAGTTGCGGAAGATCAGTGTGCAGATCGGGATGCCGTACACCACGTGCGCCAGCACCAGCCCCGGGATGCCGCCGTAGAAGACGCCCTGCAGCCCGGTCAGCTCGTTCAGCCCCACGAGGAGCTGCACCAGCGGGATCATCACCCCCTGGTAGGGGATGAACATCCCGAACAGGAACAGCGTGAACAGCACGTCCGCCCCGGGAAAGCGCCACTTGGACAGCACGTAGCCGTTCATGGAGCCCAGCACGCACGACAGCAGCGACCCGGGGACCGCCAGCAGCACGCTGTTCCACAGGCCGGGAGCCAGCTTCTCCCAGGCCACCCGCCACGCCTCGGTCGTCCACGTCTGCGGCAGGTTCCAGGCCTGGCCCGGGTCCGCCTCGGTGAGCGGCTTGAAGCTGGTCGCCAGCAACACGTAGATCGGGATGAGGAAGACCACCACGAAGAGGATCAGCAGCACGAACCGGGCCCACGCGAAGCCCACCGACCTGCGCCCGGCCACCGCCGTCATGAACGCCTCTCCTTACGTACCGACCAGACCAGGTACGGGATCACGAAGATCGCCACGCTGAGCACGATGTAGGACGCGATCGTGGCGCCCTTGGCGGGATCGTGCGAGTCGAACACCGCCACCCACATGAACACCGCGGGCACGTCCGTGACGATCGCCTTGCCCGACACGGCGACGATCAGGTCGAACACCTTGAGCGAGATGTGTCCCAGGATGATCAGCGCGGACAGCGTGACCGGCCTGAGCAGGGGCAGGACCACGTGCCGGTAGACGCCCCACTCGTTGCAGCCGTCCACCCGGGCCGCTTCGCGCAGCTCCTCGGGCACGCCACGGAACCCGGCCAGGAAAAGCGCCATGATATATCCGGACATCTGCCAGACCGCCGGCAGCGCCATCGCGGCCATCCCCCAGTCGGGATCCCGGAACCACTGCCACTGCGGCAGCCCGAACCAGTCCAGCAACCGGTTCAGCCCGACCGCCCGCTCCTCCGTCCCGGAGTTCATCAGCCACCGCCACACGATGCCGGTCGCCACGAACGAGATAGCCATCGGGAACAAGTAGATGGCCCGGAACGTCCCCTCGCCCCAGATCCCCTTCTCCATGAGGAACGCCAGCAGCCACCCGAGCACCAGCGCCCCCGCCACGAAGACGATCGTGAACACGATCGCGTGCCGCACCGAGAGGTGCCATCGGGGCAGGTCCCAGATGTCCACGAAGTTCTGCAGCCCCACGAACTTCCCCTCGGACACCTCATCGTGCTGGTCGGTCATGGCCAGCCGGAAGTTCCAGCCGAGCATGCCGTACACGAAGACGCCGATCAGGATGATCGACGGCGTGACGAGGAGGAGCCCGGGCAGCCACGTGCGCGCCCGCCTCACAACCATTCCCTCCCGCGGACGCGGCAGGCGCGCTCCGGCGCCTGCCGCACCCGGCAGTTACGTGCCGTACCTACTGGGCGTTGGCCGTGGCGGCGTCGGACAGCCCCTGCTGCAGGGCCTTGACGTCCTTGGTGCCGATGAACAGCCCGACCGCCTCGTTGATCGAGGCCAGCCACGGCTGGTTCACCGACACGCCGTGCTGGATCGACCCGGCGAGCTTGTCGCCCGACCAGTCCTTCAGCGCGTCGGCCAGGTAGTCGGTGTAGAGCGACTGGTCGGCGTCCTTGCGGGCGGGGATGGAGCCCTTCTTCGGGTTGAAGGCGTCCTGGCCCTCCTTGCTGGCCGCCACCTTCAGCCAGGCCATGGCCCCCTCGCGGTTCTTCGCGCCCTTGGGCAGGGTGAAGCTGTCGGACAGCCACATGTAGGTGCCCTCGGTGCCGGGCGACGGCGCCCAGTCGAAGTCCGTCTTCGAGGTCTTGCCCAGGCCGCCCTCGGGCGGGTTGTGGAAGTAGCCGTACGCCCAGTCGCCCATGATGTTGAACGCCGCCTCGCCGTCCGCCACCTGCTTGGCCGCGGGCTGCCAGTCGTCCTGCGGGTCGCCCGCGTACGTCATGATCTTGGCGAAGTTCTGCAGCGCCGTGGTCACCTGCGGGCTGTTCCAGTCGGCGCCCGGCTTGAACAGCGCGTTGTAGGCGTCGGTGCCGAGCGAGCCGAGCAGCACGCTCTCCAGCAGGTGGGTGACCGTCCACTCGGACCCGATGGACAGCGGGACCTTGCCCTTGGCCTTGACCTTCTCCAGGGCCGCGATGAACTCCTCGATCGTCTTGGGCGCGCCCGTGACCCCGGCGTCCTTGAGCACGGTCGGGTTGAACCACATGACGTTCGAGCGGTGGATGTTCACCGGCACGGAGTAGATCTTGCCTTCGACGCTGATCTGCTCGACGAGCTGCGCGGGGAAGACGTCCTTGAGCTTCAGCTCGTCATAGAGCGAGGTCAGGTCCTCCAGGTTGCCCGCCTTGATGTAGCCCTGCAACTCGGCGCCCGCGTGCCCCTGGAAGGTGTCGGGCGGGGTGTTCGCCTGGAGCTTCGACTGCAGCAGCGCCTTGGCCTTGTCGCCCGAGCCACCGGCCACCGCGGCGTCGAAGAAGGTGTAATTCGGATTCTGCTGTTCGAAGATCTTTCTCATGGCCTGCAGGCCGTCGGCCTCACCAGGGCCCGTCCACCAGGAGAAGACCTCAACCTGCTGTTTCTCGCCGCTGCCGCTGGCTGCGGGCGCCCCTGTGGCCTGCCCGCCGCCGCCGCTGCCACAGGCCGCCAGGCCCAGCACGCTCACCATCGTGATCGATAGGACCGCTAACCACCGTCGCATCCCACACCATCCCTTCGAAGCCCCCCGAAGTTGGTGATCCTGACAACGTTGTCAACAACGGCTATCAACCCACTTTCCGCCGCACGTCGTCAAGGGATGGGCGGTAACAGCTCCGCATATTCGGGATATTCGGCGTCTACGGTAGAGAGCGCTCTCAGCCGCGCCGCTCCAGCGTCCCGCCGGGGCCCGTCACCACGGTGACACCGAAGTCGTAGCTGGTGCCGGGAAGATCGCCGCCGTCCGCGGCGACCACCAGCGCGCCCTTCGAGACCCCGAGCCCGACCAGAGCCAGCAGGTCGCAACCTCCGTCGGGCAGCCACGTGGTCAGTACGACGTCGGACTCGGCCAGGCGTACGGGCAGGTCGAGCTCCGCCATCCTGGCCAGCAGGTCGGCGTGCGACAGGCGGCGGCCGCCGGCGAGCAGGAGCGCGTCCTGGCGCTTGGCGTCGAGCGCGGGCAGCGCGGTGGGCTCCAGCGTGAGCAGGCAGCGGAAGTCGATCGTGTCGAGCGCCGGGCCCAGCGAGACGACCTGGCGCACGCGGGACCGCTCGGCGGCCAGGATCGCCGTCTCCGCGAGGTCCGGCGTGGTGATCAGCGTGCGGGCGTCGCACTCCAGGAGCCACGCCGCCACCTCGGCCGCGCCCAGGGCCGGATCGATCGGCGTGGCCACCCCACCGGCGGCCACCACCGTGTGCGCCGCCAGAGTCTGCGCGCCGGCCGTGGAGACGTGCACCCCAACTACCTGATCCCGCCGCGCGCCCCTGCGCACGAGCCCGGATGCCGCCCTCGTCACCTCGGTCACCAGCCTGCGGTAGCCATAGACGTGGCCGCCCCGCAGATCGATGAGGGCAGGGCGGTCGCCGCGCTCGTAGGCCCGGCGGAACACTTCGTGGATCACGGTGCCGGTGGTCGAGGCGGTGGGCTTCATGCCCGACAAGGTAAGGCCGCCGGGGCGGCCACAACATCCACCGATGTATGTAGGCGGTTGTGCATTCGCGGGTGGGGCGGGCCCGAGCCCTGCGCGACTCGAGCCCGCTGTCACGCGCCCGGAGCCAGGCCCCCACCCCTCCGAGAAGGCCCGGCTCCGCATGGACGCGTGACGTCCCCGACCGATCGGCCGCGGCGACCCCGTCGCGAGGGGCGAGGAACGCGCGGTGCGGTCGATCACAGGAAGAACGGTAGGCGTGCAGAGGGCCACGGCACATGCGCTGACATGGCCATTCGAGGATGTAACCGGGATGTGTAGACAGGCAGCTGATTCAGCGGCTGCCGATCACCCATGCGGCGATCTGTGTACGCGTGGAGAAGCCCAGCTTGGCCAGGATGTTGGCCACGTGGCGGGCGACCGTGGCCGGGCTGATGACCAGTTCGTCGGCGATCGCCCGGTTGCTCAGCCCCCTGGCCACCAGCTCGGCGATCTCCCGCTCCCGGGCCGTGAGCCTGCTGTCCTGGTTGACCGGCACGACCGGGTCGGCCGGCGGCGCGGGCAGCGCGCCGTCGAGCGCGCAGGCCACCGCCTGGTCGGCGGTCAGGCTGGTGCCCTCGGCCCACAACACGCCGACGACGGCCTCGCCGAGACTCTCCCTGGCGGGCCGCAGCACGTCCTCGGTACGCGCGTCCGGCTGCCGCCCGCCCAGCGCCACCGAGGCCGCCGCCAGCAGGACCGCCCGCCGGTGGTCGCCCTCGGCCGTGACCAGGACGGCCCACGTGCCCAGCCGCCTGGCGATGCCGGCGCGCAGACCCGCGTCCCGGCTGAGCACCAGCGCCTCGGTGAGCCGGGCCCTGGCCTCCACCAGGTCGCCCAGGTCCAGCGCCACCCGGCCGAGCCCGGCCAGACAACTCACGATGTGCTGCCTGGCGTCCACGTGCCGCAGCAGGCGCAGCCCCGACTCGTAGTGCCGCCTGGCGGTGGCGAGGTCGCCGGTCCGCCTGGCGACCTGGGCCAGGCCGATGTGGCCGAAGGTCTGGCCGTAGTGGTTGTCGAGCTCCTCGCTGATCGACAGCACCTCCTGGAACCCCCGCTGGGCCTCGTGCAGGCGCCCCTGGTCCAGGCCGAAACGCGCCCTCGTGCCGTGGGCCAGCGACTCCAGGATGAGGTCGCCGGACCGCCTGGCCGTCTCCAGCGCGCGGTTCAGCGCCTCCTGCTCGCCGGTGAGCTGGGCCAGCACGATCGTGCCGACGGCCTCGCCGTACACGTCCTTGGCGGCGGCGCACAGGTCGAGCCCGGCGCGGGCGTGCCGCAGGGCCGGTTCGACGTCGCCGGCGGCCAGCGCCAGCTCGCCGCGCAGGATCGTGGCCTGCCCGCGCAGCGCCTGGGGCACCTGCGGGGCGTCGAGGGCGAGCAGCCGGTCGAGCCGCTCGGCCATGTCCAGCTTGCGGCCGCTGCCGATCAGCAGGAAGCGGAGGTCGGTCAGCAGGCCGAGGGCGGCCTCCGGCATGCCGATGGCGATCGACCAGTCGCAGGCGGAGCTCACCTCGGCCTTCAGCCCGTCGAACAGGTTGATGTAGCGCTCGACCACGGGCCACGACGTGCGCGCCCCCGGGGCCAGCGCCTCCCTGACCCGCCCCGACAGCCTGGCCAGCGCCGCCAGGTGCCGGCGCCGCAGCTCGGCCTCCTCGCCGGACTCGACCAGCTGCTCCAGCGCGTATTCGCGGACGGTCTCCAGCAGCCGGTAGCGCGCCTGCCCGGCGACCTCCCCGTCGAGGGCGACCAGCGACTTGTCCACCAGGTCGCACAGCCTGGGCAGCACGTCCTCCTCCGCCAGCCCCGGGCCGGAGCAGACCCATTCGGCCAGGTCGAGGGTCCAGGAGGAGCGGAAGGCGGCCGTACGGCGCAGCAGCAGCCGCTCCTGCGGGGAGAGCAACCGGTAGCTCCAGTCCACCGCGGCCCTGAGCGTACGGTGCCGGGCCGGAGCGGTGCGGGCACCCCCCGCCAGCAGCCTGAACCGGTCGTCGAGCCGCTCGACCAGCTGCCCCACGGACAGGACCCGGACCATGGCGGCGGCCAGCTCGATCGCCAGCGGCAGCCCGTCGAGCGCCTGGCACAGCTCCACGACCAGCGGCCGCGTCTCCTCGGTCAGCTCGAACGCGGGCCTGGCGGCGGTGGCCCTGGCCACGAACAGCCGCACCGCCTCGCTCTCCGGCCCGCTCACCGAGAGCGGCGGCACTCGCCACACCGTCTCCCCCGGCACCCGCAGCGGCTCGCGGCTGGTCGCCAACACCGTCACCCCGGGACAGGCGCTCAGCAGGTCGCGGCAGAGCTCGGCGCACTCCCCGATGACCGGCTCGCAGTTGTCGAGCAGCAGCAGCACGCGCCGGTCGCCGATCGTCTCGGCCAGGTCGCCCGCGATGCCGAGCGCGGCGGCGACGTGCCCTCTGAGCGCGCCCTTCTCCAGGTCGGCCAGCTCGATCAGGCAGGCGCCGCCCGGATGGGAGGAGGCGATCCTGGCGGTGAGCCGCAGGGCCAGCCGGGTCTTCCCGATGCCGCCCGCGCCGCACAGGGTCACGGCGCGCGAGACGCGCATCAGGTGCACGAGCTCATCCACATCGGACTCCCGGCCCACGAAGGTGTTCGGCTCGGCCGGCAGGTTGGCGAAGTCCACGGATCGCAGCATCACTGTGAGTGTGTCACCAACTACGCGCCGCGCCCAGACATAATCGATGGAGAAGTGTCGGCGCCGGCGGGCACACTCAAGGCATGGCCGATGAGCCGCTGGAGCTCGGTGAGATCTCCTTCTCCGACTGGCACGCCCATACGGACAAGCTGGCCGAGGTCGGCTTCCTGACCATCGCCAGAAGGCTGCCCTCCCTGGTCGGCCAGGCGATGAGCATGGCCTGGCGGGCCAGCCCGCGCGACGCGGTGGCCACGGTCGTGCTCAACCTGCTCGGCGGTGTGTTCACCGCGTTCGGCCTGCTGGCCACCACCGGCGTGCTGACCGCCCTGTTCAGCGAGGGCCCGACGCCCGACCGCGTGGTGGCGGCGCTGCCCAGCCTGGCGCTGGTCGGCGCGGCGGCGGTGCTGCGCACGGCGACGCAGGCGGGCGCAGGCTGGGCGCAGTCGCGCCTCGACCCGCAGATCACCCGGCTGACGGAGGAGCGCCTCTACGGCCTGACCAGCCGCGTCAGCCTGGTGTCCTACGACGACCCGGATTTCCACGACGCGCTGCAGCGCGCCAGGCTGCGCGGGGTGATGATGGCCGACTCGGTGGTGAGCGCGGCCGTCGACGTCGTCACGGCCGCCGTCGGCATCGTCGCGGTGGCGGGCGTGCTCGGCGTGCTGCACCCGGTGCTGCTCCCGCTCCTGCTGCTGGCCGTGCTGCCCGACGCCTGGGCCATGGTCCGCAGCGCCAAGATGCGCTACGCCACCCTCTACGCCCTCATCCCGGCCAACCGCCGCAAGTGGATCATCGGTGAGCTGCTGGCGGAGCGCGCGCCGGCGGCCGAGGTGCGCTCCTTCACGATGCGCGGCTTCCTGCTGCGCATGTACGACGCGGTGGCGAAGGCCGAGCAGGACGTCATGCTCGGCCTGGCCAGACGCCAGATGCTCGCCCGCCTGGCCGGGGAGGCGCTCGGCGGCCTCGGCGCGGCCCTGGTCTACGGCGCCCTGGGCGTCCTGCTGGCCGTCGCCGCGATCCCGCTGGCCGTGGCGGGCACCGCCGTCCTGGCCATCCGCTCGGCCCAGACCTCCCTGGGCAACCTCATGTACGCCACGAACCGCCTCTACGAGGAGGGCCTCTACTTCACCGACTTCCTGGAGTTCTGCGCCGACGCCGAACACCGCCTCCCCGGCGACCGCCACGACCCCATGCCGGAGACCTTCGACCGCATCACGGCGGAAGAGGTGACCTTCACCTACCCCGGCGCCGAGTCACCGGCCCTCAGCGGCGTCTCGATCGAGCTCAAACGCGGCGAGGTGATCGCGTTCGTCGGCGAGAACGGCTCCGGCAAGACCACCCTCGCCAAGATCCTGTCCGGCCTCTACGAACCCGACACCGGCACCGTCCGCTGGGACGACACCGACCTGCGCCAGGTCAACCCCGAAGAGCTCCGCCTGCGCACCGCCGTCATCGCCCAGGACCACACCCGCTGGCCCCTCACCGCCCGCTACAACATCACCATGGGCACCGGCAAAGGCGAACCCGCCCTGCACGCCGCCGCCGCCGTGGCCGGCGCCGACGACGTCATCGCCGAACTCCCCCACGGCTACCGCACCCTGCTGGACCGCCGCTTCAAAGACGGCCACGAGCTGTCCGGCGGCCAATGGCAGCGCATCGCCGTCGCCCGCGGCTTCCACCGCGACGCCGCCCTGCTCATCTGCGACGAGCCCACCGCCGCCCTCGACGCCCGCGCCGAACACGCCCTCTTCGAACGCATCCGCGCCCACTCCGACGGCCGCACCGTCCTGCTCATCACCCACCGCCTGGCCAGCGTCCGCTACGCCGACCGCATCTACGTCCTCGACCACGGCGAGATCACCGAACAGGGCGACCACGACGCCCTGATGTCCCTCGACGGCCTCTACGCCGACCTCTACACCCTCCAGGCCACGGCCTACCGCTGATCCTTCACGACAGCTCCGCCTCGATGATCCCCCGGGCGATGGCCGACACCGCGTCCGCCCGCTCCCCCGGCCGCTCCAGCACCACCCCCACGGCCACCTCGGGCGCCTCCGCCGGCGCGAAGGCCGTGACCAGCGCGTGATCGCCCGCCCCGGGCAGGGCCTGCGACGTGGCCGCCTCCGCGGCCACCAGAACCCCGGGGATCGCCGCCCCCGCCCCGGTGCCGCCCGCGTGCGTCACCATCGTCATCATCGCCGCCAGATACCGGGCCAGCTCCGGCGACACGGCCGTCCGGTACGGCACCGGACCCGCCCGGTTGATCACCGAGCCGTCCGCCAGCCGGACCTCCTCCACCAGATACGGCCGCATCAGCACTCCGTGGTTCGCCACCGCCGCCGACAGCATGGCCACCATCAGCGGCGTCACCCGGTTGTCGTGGTGGCCGATGGCCGCCAGCGCCGTCTGCGACCGGTCCATGGCCGGCGGGTAGTGGCTGGGCGTCGCGGTCAGCGGGATCCGCAGGCCCGTCGCGTTGAACCCGAACGCCTCCGCCTGGTCCCGCAGGAGGTCCTGCCCGACCTGCAGCCCGATGTTGGCGAACGCCGTGTCGCAGGACATCTGGAAGGCGTACATGAGGGTCGGGCGCGCGCTCCCGCAGTTGCTCGCGTTGTGCACGTAGGTGGGCGTGCCCGGCAGCCGCAGCCGGGCCGGCGCGTCCACCAGGGCGGACGGGGTGTACTCGCCCGACGCCAGCGCCGCCGCCGTGGTGACCAGCTTGAACGTGGACCCGGGCGGATAGAGCTGGTTCAGCGCCCGGTTGAGCAGCGGCTGCGCGGGCGCCCGCCGCAGCCGCCGCGTCTCCTCGGCGAGCCGGGCCCGGTCGAACGTGGTCAGGCCGTTCGGGTCGTACGACGGGTACGTGGCCAGCGCCCGGATCGCCCCGGTCGCCGGGTCGATGGCCACCGCCGCGCCGGGGACCCCCGTCGCCGCCAGGCCCTCGTACGCCGCCCGCTGCGCCCGGTCGCTGATCGTCAGCCTGACGTCCGCCCCCTCGACGCCCCCTTCCCGGACCATCGACCTGACCTTGACCTTGGCGTCGTCCCCCGACAGCACCCCGTCCTGCGCCTGCTCGATGCCGGTAGAGCGATGCAGCGACACGTGCCCGGTGACGGCCGCGTACTGCTCGCCGTGCCGGTAGACGCGCCGGTAGCGGTACGGGCCGCCGCCGCTCGGCAGGCTGGTGGCGATGGGCGTGCCGTCGTAGGTGAGGATGTCGCCGCGCGGGTGGGCGTACCTGTCGATCAGCGGCCGCTCGTTCCTGCGGTCGGCGTTGAGCGCGGACGAGCCGAACGCCTGGATGAGGGTGACGTGCCCCAGCAGCACGAACAGCATCGCCGCGCACAGCCTGGCGACGCGGAGCAGCGGGACGTTGATCCATCTCGCCCTCGATGCAGCCATGGATCTTGGTTTAGCAACCTGGCCGCAAAGGCGGGGCTAGAGGACGCTGCGGTAGTAGGAAATCTTGTGGTGGATGTAGCGCTGGCGCTCGGCGAGGTTGTCGATCTGGGCCTGGACCTGCCGGTCGTGCTCCTCCAGGAGCTTGATGCGGTCGGGGATCGTGTGGTCGCCGGCGCGTACGAGCTCGGCGAAGCGCAACATCGTGGCGATGGGCATGCCCGTGTCGCGCAGGCAGCGCACCATGCCGAGCCAGCCGACGTCCTCCTGGCTGAACCGGCGCTGTCCGGCCGCGTTCCGGCCGATGCGCTCCAGCAGCCCGATCTTCTCGTAGTAGCGAAGGGTGTCGATGCTGAAGCCGGTTTCCTCGACGACTTCCGCAGGTGTGTACACGCTCACGCCCCTCAGGATCCCACCCGGAGTGCACTCCAGGTCAACCGAAAAGAGGGGCTTGACATGGAGTGCGCTCCAGCTCTCAGAGTCGGCCCCATGAACATCGCACTCGGCACGATTCCGTTCGGCACCACCGTCGGCATGCAGGAGACCTTCGCCATCCTGGACCGGTTCCAGGAGGCCGGCGGCACCATGCTCGACACGGCCAACAACTACCCGTTCTGGGTGGCGGGCCGCTCGGGCGACGAGAGCGAGCTGGCCATCGGCGCGTGGCTGGCCGCCCGCGGCAACCGGGAGGAGGTCTTCATCAGCACGAAGGTCGGGGCCCGGCCCACCGTCCCCGGCGACACCACCCTCGACTCGGCGGAGGGGCTGTCCGCGGCGACCATCGCCAGGGGCGCGGAAGGCAGCCTCAGGAGGTTGGGGACGGACTACATCGATGTGTATTGGTCGCACATCGAGGATCGTTCCATCCCGATCGAGGAGACTCTGGGGGCGTTCGACGAGCTGGCCCGGGCGGGCAAGATCCGTAACCTCGGTGCCAGCAACATGGCCGCCTGGCGGCTGGAGCGGGCCAGGAACGTCTCCGCCGCGCGCGGCTGGATGCCCTACACCTACCTCCAGCTCCGCCACACCTACCTGCGGCCCCGGCCGAACACCAGGCCCGCCGAGGCGGGGCACACGCTGGTCTCGGACGAGACGCTCGACTACCTGGCCGCGGAGCCGGACCTGACGCTGTGGGCGTACAACACGCTGATGTTCGGCGCCTACACGCGACCCGACCGGCCGATCGCCGACATCTACGACCACCCGGGCACGACGCGGCGCCTGGCCGTCCTGCACGAGGTGGCGGACGAGCTGGGCGCCACCCCGAACCAGGTCGTCCTGGCCTGGCTCATGGCCGGCGGGGTCGTGCCCATCGTGGGGGTCTCCACGATGGAGCAGCTGGAGGAGGCCATCGGGGCGTCGGGCCTCAAGCTGGACGCCGAGCTGCGCGCCCGCATGGACGCCGCCTGTTAGACGCCGGCCTGTTGGACGCCGGCCTGTTGGACGCTGCCTGTTGGACGCTGCCGGCGATCAGGGAAGGTGGTCGGCCAGGTAGCGGCGGACCAGCAGCTTGCACTCGGCGATGAGCTCCGGGGCGCCGCCCGGGTCGGCCCGGAAGGCCAGCTTGAGCACCGCGTCCGTGGCCTCGACCGCCACCAGCAGCGCCGTGTCGAGCCCCGGGCCCACGGGGGCGTCCAGGAGCTCCAGCGTCAGCGCGCGCAGGCGCTCGGCCACCACGACGTTGTTCTCGTGCGTCTCGTCGAGCGCCCGCTTGCTGCCCTCGACGCTCGGCCCGCCGGGGGCGGTGAGCACCTCGCCGAAGTCCACCACCGCGAATCCGGGCGTGGTGCGCTTCATGTCGACGAACTCGTCGATGGCGAGATCGACCAGGTCGGTCCAGTGGCCGAGGTCGGCCAGCGGGATGCGTTCGATGATCCGCTGGAGGAACGCCTCGAGGTTGCGCCGCGCCAGCGCCCGCACCAGACCCTGCTTGTCGTGGAAGAACTGGTAGAACGTGCCGATCGGCACCTCCGCCCGGCGCGCGACCTCCTTGGTGGTCAGCGCCTCGTAGCCGACCTCGTCGAGCAGGAGCGCGCACTCGTCGAGCATCCGCTCGACGCGCTCGACACTCCGGCGCTGAGCGGGGCGGCGGCGCAAGGTACTGGTCATGCCCCCATCCTGACGCATTTCCGGGAGCTGAAGTCAGGGACTTTGACCTCAGTTAACATGAGCCTTACTCGCGTAGCAGTGGAGGCCAGGGATGTTCCTGTGGGGTACGGCCACGGCCGCGTACCAGATCGAGGGGGCCACCGGCGAGGACGGCAGGGGCGAGTCCGTCTGGGACACCTTCGCCCGCGAGCCCGGCCGCACCAGGGACGGGCACACCGGGGACGTGGCGTGCGACCACTACCACCGCTGGCGCGAGGACGTCGCGCTCATGTCGGGCCTCGGCGTGAACGCCTACCGCTTCTCGATCGCCTGGCCGCGCGTCCTCCCGCTGGGCTCGGGCGAGGTGAACGAGCGGGGCCTGGACTTCTACGACCGCCTGGTGGACGCCTTGCTGGCGGCCGGGGTGCAGCCGGTGCCCACGTTGTTCCACTGGGACCTGCCGCAGGCCCTGGAGGACCGCGGCGGGTGGCTGAACCGCGACGTCTGCGAGCTCTTCGCCGACTACGCCGCCACGGTCGCCGCCCGCCTGGCCGACCGAGTCCCGCTGTGGATCACGCTGAACGAGCCGTTCGTCCACATGGCCTTCGGCTACGCCATGGGCGTCCACGCCCCCGGCCGGTTCCTCATGACCGACGCCCTCCCCGCCGCCCACCACCAGTTGCTCGCCCACGGCCGGGCCGTCCAGGCCCTCAGGGCGGCGGGCGCGCGCCAGGTGGCGCTGACCAACAACTGCACGCCGGTCTGGCCGGCCTCGCCGGAGGAGCCCGACCTGAAGGCGGCCGACGCGTACGACGTCCTGCACAACCGCCTGTTCAACGACCCCATACTTCTCGGCAAATATCCGGACCTGTCGGCTTACACCCAGAGCCTGGACTTCATCCGGGACGGCGACCTGGCGACCATCGCGGCCCCGCTGGACGCCCTGGGCATCAACTACTACAACCCGACCCGCATAGCCGCCCCCACCGGCGACGGGCTCCCCTTCGCCGACGCGGGCATCACCGGCCACCCCACCACGGCCTTCGGCTGGCCGGTCGTCCCCGACGGCCTGCGTGAGCTGCTGACCGGCCTCAAGTCCCGCTACGGCGCCGCGCTTCCGCCGATCCTGATCACGGAGAACGGCTGCTCCCAGCCGGACACCCGCACGGAGCACGGCACCATCGAGGACGAGGCCCGCGTCGACTTCCTCGACCGGCACATCGCCGCCATGCGGCAGGCCATGGCCGAGGGTGTGGACGTGCGCGGCTACTTCGTCTGGTCGCTGCTGGACAACTTCGAGTGGGCCGAGGGCTATCACCAGCGGTTCGGCCTCGTGCACGTGGACTTCGCCACCCAGCGGCGCACCCCGAAGCGGTCCTACCACTGGTTCAAGGAGTTCTTGAAGGGTCAGAACACCGACACGTGAACGTGGTCGTAGTGGTTGGCGGTGGCCCCGCCGCGGTTCGACATCGGGTCCCAGCCGCCGCCTGACCGGATGTCGTAGTAGCGCTGCTTCCAGATGATGTACATCACGCCGAGCCGGGGGCCGTTCTTGATCAGCCACGCGGCCAGCGCGTCGCCGTTGGCGGCGTCGGCCCCGCCGGCCACGGTGCCGCCCCTGGACATCATGAAGTCGCAGGCCCGGCCCTTGCCGTGCTCGCCGGGGTCGCCCGGGCGCAGGCAGCCGACGCCGTACCTCATGGGGAAGTTCCGCATGATCTCCGCGCGGACCGAGATCATGCGCGGCGTCAGGCCCTCGGAGCCGCCGGGCTGCTGGAAGCCGTACTTGTTGAGCAGCTTCTCGATGTCGTCGCGCTTGCCCTGCATGACCTTGATCTCTTTGCGCAGCTTCTCGATCTTCTCGCTGGCGTTGACCTTCGCCTCTTTGGACTTGTCGATCAGCTTCTGGATGCTCTCGACGCGTTTGGCCCGCTCGTTGGCCATGTAGGTCATGTTGGCGGCCTGCCCCAGCATCTTGTACGGGTCCGTGCTGGGCGCGAGGAGCTGCATGCCGTCGATGGGGCCCACCATGTAGGAGGTCTGGGCGATGCGGGTCACCTCGGCCTGGGCGGCCCGCAGCTGGGCCTCCAGGTTGCCGGAGGTGTCGGTGGCCTTCTTCGCCTGGAGCTTGATGTCCTCCAGGCTCTGGATCTGGCCCCGGTAGAGCTCCTCGAGACGCTCCGCCTGCTTGGTGAGTCTGCGCAGCTCAGCGGGGCTGGGATCGGCCGCGGCGGGCGGTGGGGTGGGCAGTCCGACCAGCCCGGCGAGGACGGCGACAAGAACGGCGAGCCGCCAGATTCTCACACCCGTCCCCTCCCCTCATAGACGGACCGAAACTATAGAAGATGATCTTGATTCCTGTCATCTGAACGCCCGAAGTGCCGCACCTTTGGTGAGGTTTTTAGGCTTTTGTCCAAATTGGGGTGCCGGGAAAAGTTGGGCCTTGTATAGATCGCTCCAAAGGTCTGAGATGGCGATCGATTCCGTCTCTGCGAAGGGGCAGACCGTGTCTCGATCATTAACCCTCGCCGCAGCCGTCATCCTCGGCTTAGGCACCTCCCTCGTGGCCACGACCGCCGAGGCGTCCGTGGACCCCCTGCCGCCCCGCGACCGCATCGAGCTGTACCAGCTCGAAAGCCCGCCGGGCACCGCCCAGACGCTCAGGGAGAAGGGCTTCGACGTCGTCCAGCAGCAGTCCAAGGGCGACAAGGAGCACATCGAGCTGACCGCCGCCCAGGCGGACCTCGACGTCCTGGAGAAGCTCGGCCACAAACCGGAGCCCGTGCGCAACCCGCAGGGCCAGACCCAGCTCGAGGCGGCCAGGGCCCAGGCGGCCGGCGGCTACACCGTCTTCAAGTCCTACTCCGAGCCCGGCGGCATCGCCGACCAGCTCAAGGCCATCGCGAAGGCCAACAAGGACGTCGTCAAGCTCCAGTCGATCGGCAAGTCGCTGCAGGGCCAGGACATCCTGGCCGTCAAGGTCAGCACGGGCGCCAGGCTGCTGCCCGACGGACTCAAGCCCTCGACCCTCTTCTCGGCCACCCAGCACGCCCGCGAGTGGATCGCCACCGAGGTGGACATGCGGCTGCTGAAGCACGTGGTCGCGAACAAGGGCGCGCTCAGGGACCTGCTCAACAAGACCGAGCTGTGGTTCGTGCCGGTGGCCAACCCCGACGGGTACGACTTCACCTTCACCGAGGGCAACCGCCTGTGGCGCAAGAACCTGCGCGACAACAACGGCGACGGCCAGATCACCCGTGGCGACGGCGTGGACCCGAACCGGAACTTCCCCACGAACTTCCACTACGACGAGGAAGGCTCGTCGAGCATCCCCAGCAGCGACACCTACCGCGGCACCGG
The DNA here is from genome assembly GCF_040674815.1 of Nonomuraea sp. NPDC049709. NCBI lineage: Bacteria > Bacillati > Actinomycetota > Actinomycetes > Streptosporangiales > Streptosporangiaceae > Nonomuraea > Nonomuraea sp. NPDC049709. Next base: position 2,245 of record NZ_JBFANM010000009.1, on the reverse strand, counting down.
CCCGGCCAGCGAGCCGGAGACGAAGGCCATGGACGGCCTGCTCCGGCGCGTCAAGTTCGAGATGCAGCTGAACTACCACTCGTACGGCCCGCTGCTGCTCTACCCGATGGGCGTGCAGATCGCCACGGAGACCGCCGACAACCCCATCTACGAGGCGCTCACCGGCGACGACGCCAACCCGGCCGTCCCCGGCTTCGACCCCGACCTCGGCGCCGAGCTGTACACCACCAACGGCGACACCAACGACCAGGCCCACTTCCAGTACGGGACGCTGTCGTGGACGCCCGAGCTCAACGAGGGCTGCGAGGGCTGCGGCTTCGTCTTCCCCGACGACGAGGCGCTGGTGCAGGCGGAGTTCGAGAAGAACCTGCCGTTCGCGCTCGACGTGGCCAGGTCCGCGGTCAATCCGGTCGAGCCGGTCACCCATCTGGGCAACAGGACGCCCGACTTCGAGCTCGACCCGTTCGAGTTCAGCTACGGCCGGGACCAGGTCGTCCAGGTCAACGCCAAGCGCAAGCTCGGCCCGGTCTTCCTGAACTACCAGGTCAACGGCGGCCGGACCAAGACCGTCCTGACCGGCGAGTGGAAGGGCGGCGAGCGGTACGGCAAGGGCTACAACCGCTACTACCACCGCCTGCGCGGCAAGATCACCGGCACCCGGCCGGGTGACAAGGTGAAGGTCTGGTTCAGCTCGATCGGCAAGAAGAGCGCCGACTTCACGTACACGGTCGCCACGGACATCGGCGGCAAGGTGCTGATCCTGGCCACCGAGGACGTCACCGGCCTGAGCCCGGCGCAGGGCGTGACCGAGGCCAAGTACGCCGACGAGTACGCCGCCGCCCTCCAGGCCGCCGGCTACAGCTCCGACGTGTACGACATGGACAAGATGGGCCGCAAGGCCCCGCACCCGCTGGGCGTGCTCAGCCACTACGACGCGGTGGTCTGGGAGACCGGCGACGACGTCATCCCGAGGTCGCAGGGCCAGGTGCCGGGCACCACGTCCAAGGGCGGCGTGGACACCGAGCTGGCGGTCCGCGACTACCTGAACGAGGGCGGCAAGCTGCTGCACGCCGGCAAGTACCCCTCGTACGCGGCCAACTTCAACGGCTCCTACTACTACGAGCCCGACCAGCCCGAGAACCCCGAGTGCACGGTGGACGACGACCCGCCCTGCATCCCGGTGTTCAACGACTTCCAGCAGTACTACCTGGGCGCCTACGTCTTCTTCGACGACGCGGGCACCGACCACGGCACCGGTCAGCCGTTCGCGCTGCAGGGCAGCGGCGGGAAGTTCGACGGCTTCAGCGCCACGATCGAGCCGAGCCACACCAACTCGTTCGTCGCGACCTCGGCCATCCTGCCCGCCCAGCAGTTCCCGCTGTTCAGCAGCTCGGCCCAGGTCAAGTGGGTACGCCCGGGCGGCCCCTTCGACCCGCACACCGGCTCCTGGGACGTCTACAGCGGCATCGCCGACGTCTCGTGGAAGCGGCTGACCAAGACCATCGACCTGACCGGCCGGACCAGCGGCGACCTGTCGTTCTGGACCTCGTACGACACCGAGGCCGCCTGGGACTTCCTGACGGTCGAGGCCCGGACGGCGGGCGGCGACGACTGGACCACGCTGCCGGACGCCAACGGGCACACCACCCAGGAGGCCGGCGACAGCTGCCTGACCGAGAACAGCGGCGGCTGGCGCACGATCCACCCGTTCACGCAGCGCTACCAGGGCGTGAACTGCGAGCCGACCGGCACCTCCGGCTCGTGGCACGCGGCCTCCGGCAACTCGGGCGGCTGGCAGCAGTGGAAGATCGACCTGACCCCCTACGCGGGCAAGCAGGTCGAGATCTCCATCTCCTACATCAGCGACTGGGCCACCCAGGGCGCGGGCGTCTTCCTGGACGACTTCGCCGTCACCCTGGACGGCACGGCGGCCGAGTCGACCTCGTTCGAGTCGGACCTGGGCGGCTGGGCCGTCGGGGCGCCGCCTGAGGGCTCCTCGCCGTCGATCAACAACTGGTTCCGTACCGACCAGCTCTTCGAGGAGGGCGGCGGCATCGTCACCGAGGACACCGTCTACCTCGGCTTCGGCGTCGAGACCGTGAGCGACCTGGCCAAGCGTACGGACCTGGTCAAGCGTTCCATGCAACACCTGCTCGGCGATTCCCGCTGACGCCCGCGAGGGGTGGGGGGGGGGGGGGGCCGCGCCCCCCCCCGGCGGGGGCCGCAGACACCGGCGGGTAGAGAG